>NZ_JBTVVN010000119.1:0-337 GCF_054819755.1 Clostridium sp. DL1XJH146 | reverse complement strand
TTTTTAAAATTAAAATACCAGTTATAAACTAGTAGATTAATTTCTACTAGTTTTATTTTTTACTAAAAATTATTAATCATTGTCTTGAGGAAGCCATGCCTTCTTGAATTGCATCTATTGTTTTTGCTCTTGTAAAACTCATAATTACACAATACAAAACATAATTTACGCCCATTGCTAGGGCAACGATAATATAGACTATAATGTCTTGAAATAGAAGTATTTTTGTAAGTTCTAAGTTAGGGAATTTATTTTTTATTATTTTTGCTAAAATAGTAAGGCCACCAGCGCTAGAACCTGACATGAAAAGTAAGGACATAGCTATTCCTGATACTAC
>NZ_JBTVVN010000118.1:0-353 GCF_054819755.1 Clostridium sp. DL1XJH146 | reverse complement strand
GCTAAAACATTTGGTTGCACTAGATTTATATATAACAAAATGTTAGAAGATAGAATAAAATCATATGAAGAAAATAAAGATTTAGATATTAAAAAAGTAAAATACCCAACTCCTGCGCAATATAAGAAAGAATATGAATGGCTTAAAGAAGTTGATAGTTTAGCGTTAGCTAATGCTCAAATGAACTTAAATAAAGCATATAAAAATTTTTTTAGAGATAAATCTATTGGGTTTCCTAAATTCAAGAGTAAAAAAACTAATTACTATAGTTATACAACTAATAATCAAAATGGAACTGTAGCTATTGAGAATGGACGTATTAAGATTCCAAAATTAAAATCTATGATTAAAAT
>NZ_JBTVVN010000117.1:0-363 GCF_054819755.1 Clostridium sp. DL1XJH146 | reverse complement strand
TTGTAAGTTCGTAGAATCAATATCAAATATGATATGTTCAATTGGTTCTATAGAATAAGCTCTATCCAATAATTTTTTATTTATGAATTGTTGCTGTTTAAGAGTTTTATCTGTTAGTCTATTATTAAATCTTGATATAGTAGGCTGAGAAGCTAATTTTTCTTTATTTAAAATGGTAGTAAGAGCTGAATCTAAAGTTAATTCATCAGCATTGTCATCGGTATGATAGCCAACTATACTCTGATATATTTTTTCTAGAACAATATCTTCATTAGTATGAGTTCTAGTATTTATGTCATCTTCAAGAATGAAAGTGTCCTTTATTAAGTTACTAAACCCAATTTTATTATCAAATTCTTTGTA
>NZ_JBTVVN010000116.1:0-380 GCF_054819755.1 Clostridium sp. DL1XJH146 | reverse complement strand
TTTTTGCTTATAGTTGTCTTGCCTTTATGAGTACCAGAACTATTTTCCCTTAAATCAAAACCACATAACGATTGAAGTTGTTTCCCATCGTCAAATCTTGATATATCTCCTATTTCAGATACTATTGCAGCTACGCTTAAAACGCCTATACCTTTAATATCAACAACATTCGAAGCCCAAGGTATGGATAGCACTAAATTTTGTGCTTTAGATTCAATATGAACTATTCTAGCGCATAACTTATTATAATCCTCAAGTAAGATGTTAAATTCAAGTAACATAGCTTCACTAATAACTTTTTTCCCAATAGATTTAGAAGCTGCATTTTTTAATTGGTTAAGTTTTTTCTTTCCAACGCTTGTAGAAACTTTGGTTCTTAA
>NZ_JBTVVN010000115.1:0-380 GCF_054819755.1 Clostridium sp. DL1XJH146 | reverse complement strand
TTAAGAACCAAAGTTTCTACAAGCGTTGGAAAGAAAAAACTTAACCAATTAAAAAATGCAGCTTCTAAATCTATTGGAAAAAAAGTTATTAGTGAAGCTATGTTACTTGAATTTAACATCTTACTTGAAGATTATAATAAGTTATGTGATAGAATCCTTCATATTGAATCTAAAGCACAAGATTTAGTGCTATCTATACCTTGGGCTTCAAATGTTGTTGATATTAAAGGTATAGGCGTTTTAAGCGTAGCTGCAATAGTATCTGAAATAGGAGATATATCAAAATTTGACCATGGAAAACAGCTTCAATCGTTATGTGGTTTTGATTTAAGGGAAAATAGTTCTGGTACTCATAAAGGCAAGACAACTATAAGCAAAAA
>NZ_JBTVVN010000114.1:0-383 GCF_054819755.1 Clostridium sp. DL1XJH146 | reverse complement strand
ACCATCGGCGTGTTGAAGCTTAACCATCGTGTTCGGAATGGGAACGGGTGTAACCTTCAAGCCATAATCACCAGATTTTTTTCAATGCACAATGTACAATTCACAATGCACAATTGAGGATGATTTTGCCTGCGCAAAATCTTTAATTAAAACCTTTTAAAAGATTTTAACTTATTTTAATACTTTGTGCTTAAGGCACAAGATGTATTATATCAGAATAAATCTTAATTGTAAAGATATATTCTTTCAAAATCGCATAGAAATATTACTAGTTCACAGTTAAAATGATTCTAGTTAATTAGTATTCACTGTATAAATTGTTGAATAAGCCCTCGACCTATTAGTACTGGTCAGCTGAACACATTACTGCGCTTACACCTCCA
>NZ_JBTVVN010000113.1:0-386 GCF_054819755.1 Clostridium sp. DL1XJH146 | reverse complement strand
TCCAAACTCAGCTTTCAGCTGACTTGAAAGACTTTTTATTAAATAATCGCCATATTCAGCACGTTCATTGCCGTCTTGAGCCTCAACTATCAACTTTCCTACATTCCAATAAGCTTCAACCATCGTAAAATTAACAGCTTTATATGCTTTCTCGCGAGCATTGGTGAGAATTTCTTTTACTGACAGATATATGTTTTTTTCCAAGTTTTCCAATTCATCTCACCTTCTTTTACTTTATTATTCTACGACACTCTTCGGCACTTCGCTGTTGCAGATATTATAACATATTCTCAAGACTTCAACTCATCAAGAAATTCGAGTAGTTGCTCTAATCTATATATTGCATAGAAATCTAATTTTTAATCATAACTTATGCAACATCTTGT
>NZ_JBTVVN010000112.1:0-419 GCF_054819755.1 Clostridium sp. DL1XJH146 | reverse complement strand
TTTATGTCATCTTCAAGAATGAAAGTGTCCTTTATTAAGTTACTAAACCCAATTTTATTATCAAATTCTTTGTATAAAAAAGTCCAGAATCTGATGTTAATTCCCAACCATTAAAATTTATTTTTACTTTTTTATTGAAATTCATCTGTTTTGCTAATAAACTATTCATAGAAAGAAGTCTCCTTGGGGCTCTAAATAGTTTTGTGTAGTTAATAATCTTTCTATTATAATATTACTGGAAATTTTGATTTTCAGTAATATTATTTTTTGTTTTTGAAATACTAATAATATTGGCTTATGTCTATTTATAGTATTTGAAAAAAATCAAATATTATGCATAAGAATCAGCTCTAACGAGCAAATTTATTTTATAGCTGTAGTAAGCTTAAATTTATCGTTTTAAATTTCAGAAAATTCTA
>NZ_JBTVVN010000111.1:0-437 GCF_054819755.1 Clostridium sp. DL1XJH146 | reverse complement strand
CTCTAAAATAAAAAGCGGAAGTAAATATTCATCTTTAACTAAAACTATAACAATCAACATTTTGAATTTTAATTATTTAGAATTTGAAAATTATCATACAATAAATTCTATTTGTGAAGATAAATCAAAGAAGAGATTAACAGATATATTACAAATTCATTTTATAGAACTACCTAAATTTATTAAAGTGAATAAAAATTTACAAGATCCTTTGGAAAGATGGTTAACATTTCTAGTTAATCCTGAGGACGAGGCTTTGGAGGAGATTGAAATGGTGGAGGATAAAATAAAAAAAGCTCATGAAACGCTAGAATATTTAAGTCAAGATGAGGAGACTGTTATACTTGCTAGATTGAGAGAAAAAGCTATAATGGATGAAGCTTCAAGATTAGAAGGGGCAAGAGAAGAGGGAATAAAAGAAGGAATAAAAGAAGGAA
>NZ_JBTVVN010000110.1:0-455 GCF_054819755.1 Clostridium sp. DL1XJH146 | reverse complement strand
CGCGATAGCTCAATGGTGGAGCACTCGGCTGTTAACCGATAGGTTGGAGGTTCGAGTCCTCTTCGCGGAGCCATTTTACTTTTTTGCACGATCAAAGGTTGAATAATTTAAATAGTGATAAAAGTGTACATTTAGTGTGTACACTTTTTTGTTGTCCAATGAAATAAAATTGTGATTATTTTAATTATATTAAGATAATATAATTATTTTCAGCTAATTATTATATGTATAATTTTAAAAAAAATAGAGTAAAATAAGTGAAGAGGAAAATAATAATAAATTAAATATTGAAACTATTAAGAAAATTTAGATTTATCAAAGGAATTTTTATGTTTTTATAGAATATGTTAGGATAAGAGGCATAAAAATTTAAAATACGATAGTGTAAAGTAATCTATGAAAAAAGTACGCAGAAAAATATTTCTCATTATAGCATAGGAAATAAGAAAAAATGT
>NZ_JBTVVN010000010.1:0-110526 GCF_054819755.1 Clostridium sp. DL1XJH146 | reverse complement strand
CTTTACTAATAATTATATAATATTTTATTACATTTTTGGATTAATTTATCTCGAAATATTTTTACTCGTTAAAGCTGTACATTTTACTTTAGATATAACATTATATACTTTTGACCTTATCAAAATCAATGCATAAAATAAAAATTTCTATACAAAACCCACTAGCACTACTATTTTTAGCGTTATCCTCTACTTCATCATTACTAATATTTTCATCTTTACCTTTATTATCATTTAAAGTAAAGTAAATAGGTTCCACTTCTGAAAGGGGGCTTTTAACCTACGTAATAGTCAGTGACATATTCGCCTATATTTGACTTACCTCTCCAATAATTTAGTTTTACCATCTAGTTCAGTGAATAAGTCGTTAAGGATTTTGTTAATTACTAAATTTAATTATCACTCACGCTCTTTTAATATTTCCACCAATGAAATTTTCTTTAAATGTTTGCCTATCATATAATTAACAATCAAATACGACAAAGTAATAATTATGATAATAAACACGTATGACCTTAATGATAAATATGCATTCATCCCAGCTGAAACATTAGACACCATAAATGGATATACTTTATTTATAATTATCTTACTTAAAGGTACCCCTATAATAGTTGTAACAACTACCGTATAAAACGCACTCCCAAGATATATCTTTTTCTATATCTAATTCAACATCCGACATTAAAGTATTATAATAATCTTCGTCTATTTCAAATAATTCTCTCATATTATTAATATCTATAAACATATAAAGTCCACTTGCAAAGTTTTCAATTCCCTTTATATTAAATGTATAATCCTTATCTTCAAGATTATCTCTTAAAATTATTTTGTCCCCTACTTCGTAACCAAATTTGTTGGCAACAGAGTTTGATATATATATATCCTTTTTCCCTCCTTCTAGAGAAAAATCAAAATAAGGATTATCATCTTCTATTCCTTGCAGCGACACTTCCATTTCTGATCCTGTCATATCATAATACACATCAAATACTTTGGTATAAGCCACATAAGAATTTTCTGGTACATTTTTTTCTGGATAATTCAAAATGTATAAATAGTTATAATTCACATCTGATATTGTATTTTTCACATAACTATCAACAGACCCATAAATACAAAAGCCAAAAACCATCAAAAGTATAGCAATAAACAAACCAACGAACATAGTAATGTTTACACGTACTTCTCTTATAAGTTGTCTTATCCGATAACGATTAATAAATCTCATATTTTTTAAATCTACATTTGCAAATTTATGTTGCTTTTTTTCTCTGCGTAGTAATTTTAATGGTGCTAATGAAAGTTTACCATTTATAACAATCAAATTAACTAGAGTCACTATAATAATAGGCAAAATCATAAAATGTTTAAGCAACTCTTTCTTTACATATCCTAAAGAGTATAATGCACCAATAACAGAGCTTTCTTTTTCAATACTGTGAATTACAAAAACAGAAATCATATAAGCAAGTAATATAATAATAATAACCCCTGCAATCAAAGCCCCTATTTTATTGATAAAAGCATCATCTTTACAACTTGTTATTCTTTGATTACTTCTGCTTCTAAAAAAGATACTAGATTACCATATTTACTAAGTTCATAAGTAATTTCATTCATACTTAAATTTACGATTTTTTCTTCATCAATCTCTAAATCTATCAAGTTATCTTTTAATTTTTCGGCTGTCATTTCACCCTTCAAAAGATAACAAGAATGATTAAAAAAGACAGAGCTCCATAACTCTTTTTAATCTCCTTAACTTCTAAAAACATATAAACCCTTCCTTCAACATAGCTTTGTTATGCTAACATTTTATTATCTATTTAACAGATACAACTTCCATCTTTTTAGCAATTCTACAAACCACATAATCTATTGCTTCCACTCTCTCAATTTTATCCGCTAAAAGTAGAGCTATATTACCTGTGGCTGTCCCTATTTCTAAAATTTTCCCTTTAGGATCTACGTCTGTTGTAATTCCAATTGCAATTTCCTCGTACAAATTTTTATCCTTCTTCATAAAAACATCATAAATACCAGACATACGATTCCATAATTTTTTATCATTACCACGCATTTCACTACCCCCCTTTTGAAATAATACCAAATCATTAATATTATCCCAACAATTTACATCCTCTTTAATTATAGTTATAAAAATACCTTTAGTCAATGAAAATGATTATCATTCTTGTTTCGAATTGCAATTTACTATAATAAAAAAATACATTACAAAACCCACTAGATTTAATCGCTAGTGGGTTCCTAAAATTTATATTTTGAGTACTAATAGCCACTGCCGTCCATGTATATTCCGTAGCCAATTTCAAACTCATCTTCATCAGTTTTATAGAGTTTTCGAAAACTTATAGTGCCTATTCCTTCTTTCATTTCTCTATCTTCATAATAGCTACTATCCATGTCTTCGTATCTTATAGTATAAATTTTTTTACCTTCATCTTCTTCGATTTTTTTTATAAAACAATTTAAAGTAACTTCATCACCATTTTTATTATTTATTTTTTGTTCCCAGGTGTTACCTACTTCTAAAGGCGTTTGAATTAACACAATTGAATCAAAATCAGAATCCATCATCATAGTTTCTTCTTTTTCTTGAGTCAATTTGCCATTTTCAATAATATATTTTTGTTTTATAGTATAATCACTCCCTGATTCTCCATCTGATAAATCATCAGCTTCTCCTTCTATACTATAAATTATTCTATTTTCTGTTTTTTCAATACTATTTAATGTAGCTACGTGTCCATAGTCCACTGAGCCATTGTAAATCCATTTGTACCCCTCTTTTTCAGGAAGCAATTTTGCAAGTATTTCTTGATTTTTAATATTATCATTATCTAAAGTTTCTTCTATGCTAGTATTATTATCTGTAGTGTTATCTTCCACTTCATCATTACTAATATTTTCATCATTACTAATATTTTCATCTTTACCTTCATTACTAGTATTAATATCGTTTTCTGAAGTTTTATTTGCCTCGTCTGTTACTTCATTTATATTGTCCGCAGTCTCTGAAGTATTATTACTACCATTACAAGCTACAAGTAAAAGGCATATAGCTATCAACCCAGCGTATAAAAATTTCTTTTTTCTAAGCATAAACTTCACTTCCTTTATAATATTTTATATAGAATATTATACCACCAATTATCCTATTATAGATTTATAATTATTAGCTCCCAAGGACACTCATCCAGAATGTAATAATAGGTAATAAAGTGATTACACACAACCCCGAACTCATTATGACAATATTACCTGCCAAAACAGGGTCACCTCCTAATTCGTTACCCATAGCAAAGCTACTAACAGCAGTAGGTCCACCTAGCAACACTATTATAAGAACAATATTCATAATATCAAAGCCTAATAAATACGCTGCAAAAGATGCTATCATAGGGATAATAATAAGCTTTATTGACACCACAACCATAGTTAATGTAAGTGATTTTTTAAATCCCTCAAAATGAAAGAAAGCCCCTATTGCAATTAACCCTAAAGGTGTGGCAAGACTTGAAGCCATATTTAAAACATTAACTAAAAATACTGGATAATCTTCATCAAATTTCAACCCTAATGCAGATGAAATAAATCCAAGTACAATACCTATAATTAAAGGATTTTTAATAATATTAAATATAATCTTCTTGTAACTACCTGAATCATTTTTCTTATCATTAGACGTTAATGCCAATATAGATAAAATATTAAAAGATGGTATAGCTACAAGGGTAAGTAGAGCTATATTAGCTACGACAGCATCACCATAAAGATTAAAAAGTATTGGATATCCAATAATAAGATAATTAGTTCTGAATCCACCTTGTATACATGTACCTAAAACATTAACTCCTTCTCTGCTTTTTTCTTTAAGAAACAATAGGAAAATAAGCTTTGTAAGATAATAAGCTCCCCAAATTGCAACAGCAGTAAATAACAAAAGTTTCAATTGAGTTGTACTAAAACTACTCTTCAAATCTATATTTGCTACTTTAGTAAATATCATTGTAGGCAGAAAAATTCTAAACACAAGACGACTAGCTTGATCACCAAAATCTTTTTTAATTATCCCTAGTACTTTTGCAACATAACCTAAAATAATCATAAAAAAAATAGGCATAACGGCATTAAATGCTATTTGAAACGGATTCATAATTTTTCCCCCACTATATTAAATTCATTCAATTTATAATATCTTATATCAATTTTAAAAATTATATTCACGTAGAATTTTAACACAAATACGATTTTGCTACAAGTTTGCTGCCCATTTAGAAATACTAGTGTACTATCATTTTATTTTGTTTGCTTATTTTGTTAATTTCTTTTGAATTTAATACCATTATATATGGAGGTAAAAAAATAAAATGTGATTGGAACCACATTCTACAAATCTTCGTTTCATTTTTCTATTTTAATATATTCCAAATTTATTATCCATCAAAATCAATGCACAAAATAAAACTTTCCCCTTCATTAGTAGTATATTTTTTTGAAAAAGTACAGCAAAGTTTTCCTGTAGCCATGGATAAATATGATTTAGACTGATAAACTTCATTATTATTTATAGTATTATAATAATAATGTTTAGTAGAATTGTTAGATCCTTTTTTAGCTGGATTAAAAATAGGATGTGTTTTTTCTATAATATTATTGTGTACCCCAACAGTATTACTTATTTGTATTCCACTTTTATTCATTATATATCCACATTGAATACATTCATAATTACTTAAGACATAAAAAAGTTCATTGTCATAATTACCTCTCGAAATCTTTACTAATCTATCTACCGCATAATTAAATATATCTAAAAAACTCTTGTTTCTTGAACGCTCGTTATTTATACATAACATATTGTATTTTCTAAATGTTTTAACTAAAGTTTCTACTAATTTATTAATATTTTCTAATTTATCTTTTGTAATTAAAACTGGTTTTAAAAAATAATATCCTTGGATTGCATTGCCACCTAATTGTAGAACTTTAAGCGCTTCTTCTTCAGTTTCAACACCTTCCACTATAATTACAGCACCTAATTTATTAGATAACTTTACTAAAGATTTCAAAACTTCTTGATTATAATAGTTATTATGAATGTTTTTAATCAATGCCCTATCTATTTTTATAATGTCTGGAAAAACAATAGATAGTCTATTTAAATTTGAAAAACCTGCACCAACATCATCAAGGGCAATTAAAAATCCATAGTCACGATATCTCTTAATGAACTTCTTAAGAATTTTTTCATTTCCACATTGTGATTCATTTACTTCTATAATTATCCTCGAAGGCTCTATATTATACCTCTTAACACTCTGCAATAGATAATTAGAATCAATACATTTTTCTAAAATAGATGTATCTATATTTAAAAAAAGAAGAATATCCTCATCTTCCTTATATAACTTAGAAAATGAACTTAAAGCTTTTTCCCTACAAAGCCTATCTAATTCAAGATTAAGATTTTTCTTCTTAGCTTCTTCAAAAAGTAATATTGGGGCAATAATTTCACCACTTTTCCCATCAGTACCACGTGACAACGCTTCAACACCTGTGACAGTATTACCTGAAATAGACACAATAGGTTGAAACATAGTAGTAATTAATTCTTTTTCGATAATTTCCTTTATATTAATTTGTTTTTCTTCAAAATATTTCTCCATATTTCCCCCTATATTTCTCTTTTTATAAAAATATATCATTAAATTAACATCTATTCAACTATTTTTTATTGATTTAATAAAATTTGCTATTCTATTTTAATAAAATAGAAATCAAAAATTGCCCAATTATTATTGGTTTGAAATTCTTTTCTTGACGTATTTTGTAATTCTCTGATATTATTTTATAAAGAGATATGGCTGATATTTCGCTTCATCACTAGACATAAATCGGAGGAACAGTTTATGAAACAATATGCTAAAACTGCAATACTCAATTCCTTTAAAACCCTACTAAGGGAACAATGCATAGATAAAATTACAGTAAAAAGAATTTGTGAACATGGTGCAGTGAATAGGCAAACTTTTTACTATTATTATCCCGATATTAGAGCTATATTCAAATATATGATTACAGAAGAACTGTTTGTAGAAATAGCACAAAATAGAACCATTGATACCTGGCAAAATGGATTTTTGGCTACTATGTATTATCTAAAGAAAAACTCAAAAATGATTTTACACATATACTATTCTTCTTATTGCCATGAGGCTAATGCCTATTTCGTAAACTTTTCCAATAAATTGCTTAATGATGTAGTAGAAGAATGTGCTCATAAAGCCAATGTACCTCTAGATGAAAAAGATAAAATGTTTATTGTTAATTTTTATACGCATGCATTTAATGGATTGATGCTAGATTGGCTAGTAGGTGGAATGGACGACCCTCCAGAAGTTATACTACGAAAGCTTCTACTAATCATAAAGGGTAATATTTGTCACTCAGTAATTGCTTTTGCAAAAGAATCAGCAGAAGAAAATTTAATATAATTATATCTAATAAATCCAATCAGACACTTTCATTTATCTGTCTATTGTATATCCCCTTAGAGAAATCTTATAATTAAATTGTTGTTATATATTATATTTTTAGGGGGTATTATATGTTTATTTTTAACTACTCCGAAGGTGCATCTACATTCGGTGTATGGGGAGTTTGGATATTAGTTTTTGCAGCACTTTTTGGTTTAAATGAAATAACAAGAAGATATAAGTATGTTGGTTTTTTCTTCTTTGTTGTTTTGCCAATAGGACTTTCCGTATTATGGTTTACAGTTTTAAAAGATACAACTTATACAGACTGGTTCCATTTAGCAAAAGTTTATTCTTGCACTGCTGGATGTATAGGCTTCTGGTGTATTAGACACCTTAAAGGTAAAAACAAGTCTACAGGTAAAGAATGGAAATTGTCTGAAAAAAAATGGGCGTTGTGTTTTCCTCCACTAATTCTCGCTGTTAATATCGCCGAAGCAATAGTTCGTGATTTCCAGATTGGCACGCAATATCAAAGTGGTGGAATGTTAGCAGATGAGGCTATGTATGTTATTGGCGGTTCTTGGAATTTTATGAATGGTATAGCTGGTATATTAAACATAATTGCTATTACAGGCTGGCTTGGAATTTGTATACGAAAGAAAACAGCTAAAGACAGTAGTATGGATATGTTGTGGCCTGATATGCTATGGTTTTGGATAATAGCTTATGATCTATGGAATTTCGCTTATACTTACAATTGTTTACCAGATCATGCTTGGTACTGTGGATTTGCCTTATTATTAGCTCCAACACTTTGTGCTTTTACTATTGGAAAAGGTGCTTGGTTACAACATCGTGCACAAACTTTATCCATATGGTGTATGTTTGCACAAACTTTCCCTGCATTCATTGATAAAGGTGCTTTTGCCGTTTCTTCAACTCACAATACTGCTCCTCTTTTTGCTTTTAGTTTAGCTGCTTTACTTGCCAATATAGCTGTGTTTGTATATATGATTTATAAAGTAGTTAAGACAAAGAGAAATCCTTATCTTGGTGAACTTTATATAGATTTGAATAAATATAAAGAAGTAAAAAATCTTGCACAATAATAATTTTTATAGTATAAAAAAGCCGAGAGGAAGTTTATTCATCTCGGTTTTTTTCAGTATTATCTGCTAAAATTTCAGTATCTTCAATTAAAAATTCAGTATTCTCTCATGAAGTCTAAGTATTACTCTCATTGTATACGATTTTAAATCTAATACCCTACCTCATCAGCCACAATAATGATAGTAAACCTATCATCAAATTTTCCACCTTGATTAACTACTGACATGTAATTACATATTCTTCCAGGTACCATGCAATCTTCACATTTACCAGTTTCCACACAAGGAGCTTCATGATTAATTCTCTTTGCGTTTAAAGGTGCAATTTTTCTTATCCTCTTAATAGCTTCGTCTAAATCCTCCACTACTTTATTAACTCCAGCTACAACAATAACCTTCTTAGGCCCAAAAATCATACCTGCTGCTCTATTTCCTGAACTATCCATATTAACTAATTCGCCATTTCTTGTTATTGCATTAGTTCCAGTAACCAAAAAATCTGCCAGCAATGACTGTCTCATAATTTCCACTCTTTCAGGCCAAGGTAAATCTTGATATCTGTCATATAGTTTATAGTCTTCACTTCTAAATATAGATAGTAAGTCCATTTCTCCTAAAGTAACAGAACCACCCATGGCAATACTTGAACCTTTAGGTATCAAATCTAAAACTTTTTCTCTTGCTTCTTGCAGATTTTCTACTACAATAACATTATACTTTTTTTCTATTAGTATTTTCGCTATTTCATTAGCAGTGCAGTCATAGGACCATTTTTTAGTTTTATCCATATTTCACCTCTCTATATACAGTTTAAAACTTGTTTAACAAATCTTCAATTGTCAAATCCACATAACTTTTAATCAATTTTCTGTTAAAATTACACAATTCTCCATTATACCGTTACTATCTATTAATAAAGATTCTATAAACTATCTTCTGTATTTTAAAAGGATTTATTTTTGCATCATATAAATAAGTTTTACGCATATAAACCCCACTAACAATAAAAGCTAGTGGGGTTTTTGGGGGGTTTTTGGGGGGTTATCGGTGGTTATTCCCACCTGTAGCTAACTTAACCTTGGTAATACATTCTCTTTAAAAAATTTCCTTGCAGTTATTCCTGTAACTGCGTATATTTCACCATCATCTATCTTTACAGAAACTCCTTCGGTGCACTTTCCTAAACAAAATATTGCTTTTACTACTACTTTATCAGAGAGATTCTCCTCTTCTATTATTTGCTGAAAAGTATTGATAACATTGTATGAACCCTTAACGTGACAAGCACTCCCTACACAAACGTGTAAATTTGTCATAAATATTACTCCTCTCCTTTATAGTTTACATGCAATAATTCGTGGACCTTTCCTTTTAATACTCCTGAATATAGCGACATCATTAAAGGATTTTCTTCAGAACGCTTGATGCTACTCATTTTATCTGCTTTATATAATCCTTCACTACGCTTTAATTTTCCTTCAGCTAAAGCAAATGGTTGACCTGCTCCACATACGCAACCGCCAGGACATGCCATTACTTCAACAAAATCATAATGAGCTTCGCCAGACTTAATTTTCTTGACTAAATTGTCTGCATTTCTAAGTCCACTTACTATGGCTATCTTAAGTTCACGGTCTCCTACAGTTACAGTAGTTTCTTTAACGCCTTCCATACCTCTGATTCCTTTAAATGCAAGAGTACGAAGACCTGCAGTAGATTTATCATCCATTACTCTACGTACAACAGCTTCAGTCACTCCACCTGTTACTCCAAAAATAACTCCCGCTCCACTACTCATACCAAAAGGCATGTCTACAGCTTCTGGCTCAATTTCTGAAAATACAATGCCAGCTTCTTCTATCATTTCAATAAGCTCTACTGTTGTAATTACATAATCTACACTCTGCTCACCATCTACTTTAAATTCATCTCTTTTAGCTTCATTTTTCTTTGCTGTGCAAGGCATAATGGCCACTGACACAATTTTCTCCTTTGAATAACTATAATGCTCTTTTATTACAGAAGAGAACATCTGCATAGGCGAACGACAAGTTGATACATTATTTAATAAATCTCTATGATTTTTTTCAACATAACTTACCCAAGCAGGACAACATGAAGTAAATAGAGGTAATTTTTCATTTTCTTCGAGTCTTTTTAGAAATTCATTTGTTTCCTCTAGTACTGTAAGATCAGCTCCAGTAGATGTATCAAATACTTGATCAAATCCCATTCTCTTTAGAGCTCCTACTATTTTGCCCATTACATTTTCGCCAATTTCTTCGCCTAATTTTTCTCCAATGCCCACTCGTACAGCAGGTGCTATTTGAACCATAACCTTTTTATTATTATCGCTTAGCTCTTTCCAAAGGCCCGTTTTATCTCTTTTAACAACAATAGCTCCTGTAGGACAAACTGCTGCACATTGGCCACAACCAACACAATTAGATTCCGCTAATGGTTCATTGTAAGCAGTTCCTACAGTCATTTTTGATCCTCTTTTTATAAAATCAATAGCCCCTACATTCTGAACTTCATGACATACCCTTACGCAATCGCCGCATAAAATACATTTACTTTTATCTGTTACAATACAAGATGAAGAATTATCTATTTGATTAATTTTGGCAGTATTTTCGAACCTAATTTTCTTTACTCCAAATTTATGAGCTAGGTCCTGAAGCTTACAGTGTCCACTTTTTTCACAAGAAGTACAATCACTACAGTGATTTGCAAGCAGTAATTCAAGAATCATTTTTCTATGTTTACGTATCTGAGCTGTGTTTGTATATATTTTCATACCTGCTTTAGGAGGTGTAGAACATGAAGCCATCATACCTCCCCACTCATTTTCTACCATACACATGCGACAAGCTCCATAAACTGAAAGCTCCGAGTAGTAGCAAAGAGTTGGTATTTCAATTCCTACTTTTCTTACTAATTCAAGAATATTTTTTTCTCCTTTAATCTCAACAGGCATGTCGTCTACAATCATAAACTGTCCATCCATATTATTAATCCTCCTTTATAGCTTTAAATGCACAAGCTTCTATACAAGCGCCGCACTTAATACATTTATCTTGGTCAATAGTAAAAGGTTGTTTGATTTTACCTGAAATTGCTCCTACAGGACAAATCCTAGAACACTTTGAACATCCTATACAGGTCTCTTTTTCTATATATATTGTTTTAAGCTTCTGACAAGTTTTTGATGGACATTTTTTATCTACTATATGAGCTTCATATTCTTCACGGAAATTTTTTATAGTGCTAACTACAGGTAGTGCAGCTGATTTTCCAAGACCGCAAAGTGCTGTTGATGAAATTGTGTCCGCAAGTTCTAGAAGTAAATCTAAATCAGAAAGTTCACCTTGTCCAGAAACTATTCTTTCGAGAATTTCAAGCATTCTCTTAGTTCCTTCACGGCAAGGAACACATTTACCACAAGATTCATTTTGAGTAAATTTCATAAAAAATCTTGCAACCTCGACCATACAAGTATTTTCATCCATTACCACAAGACCACCAGAACCTATCATTGCCCCAGCTTTTTTTAGTGAATCAAAATCTAATGGCAAGTCAAGGTCTTTTTTTGTAAGGCAACCTCCAGAAGGTCCTCCTATTTGGACAGCTTTAAATTCTACACCATCTCTCATACCTCCGCCTATATCAAATATTATCTCTCTTAGCGTTGTCCCCATTGGAACTTCAATGAGTCCTGTATTTTCAATATTTCCTGTTAACGCAAAAGCTTTTGTACCCGGACTATTTTCTGGTCCAATTGATTTGTACCAATCTGCACCCCTGTTAATTATGAATGGAACATTGGCAAAGGTTTCTACATTATTAAGTACTGTTGGTTTTGCAAATAGTCCCTGCTGTACTGTTCTTGGTGGTTTTACTCTAGGCATACCTCTTTTTCCTTCAATAGAAGCTGTAAGAGCACTGCCCTCACCACATACAAATGCACCAGCACCTCTGTTTATCTTAAAATCAAAATCAAAGCCTGTCCCAAGGATATTCTTACCTAAAAGTCCACAAGCTCTAGCACTAGCAATAGCCTCTTTAAGCCTACTTACTGCAAGTGGATACTCAGCACGAACATATATGTATCCTTCCTTAGCTCCACATGCAAAACCTGCTATCATCATCCCTTCGAGTACTCTGTGAGGATCTCCTTCCATTATACTTCTATCCATAAATGCACCTGGATCACCTTCATCACCATTACAAACAATATATTTATCTTCTGCTTTTTCTTTTTTAACGGAAGCCCATTTGCGACCAGTTTTAAATCCACCGCCGCCACGACCTCTTAGATTAGAATCTTGTATTTGACCTATAACCTCATCAGCCTTCATTTCAAATAAAACTTTTTCTAATGCAGAATATCCATTTACAGCAAAATATTCTTCTATTGAAGTTGCATCAATGTGCCCACAATGTTCAAGTACAAGTCTAGTTTGCTTTTCATAGAAAGGGATTTCCTCTTGCTTTTTATGTATCTTACCATCTTTTTTATAGGCAAGTCTCTCAACACATTCTTCCTCTATAATTGTCTTTTCTAATATTTCCAAACAATCTTCTTTTTTTACTTTAATATATAAATAGCCCCATGGTTCAATTCTCACTAGAGGACCCATTTCACAAAATCCATGACATCCACTTTTTTTAACACCCACTGATTCATCATGAGGTTCTTTTTCAAGACTTACTGCACAATTAATATTTTTTTCTTTCATTAGCTTAATGAACTCTTCATGTATTTCAAGGGCTCCCCCTGCAACGCAACCAGTACCAGCACAAATGATAATCCTTTTAGTTTGCTTATTAAGGCTCTCGCTATACGCATTTATAACATTATTTAAATCCTCTCTATTAAGAAGCATATTATTTTTCCTCCTTAAGTGTTTTTAGAAGTTCTGAGGTTTTGTCTGGTGTCATAGCACCGTAAACCTTGTCATTAACAGTAATAACAGGTGCAAGTCCACATGCCCCTAAGCAAGAAACCGTTTCTACAGTAAACATCAAATCCTCTGAAGTAGGTTTTTCTTCGGAAAGATTTAATTCTTTTCTTAGTCTTTCTAATATAGGTATAGACTTTCTTACATGACAAGCAGTTCCATCACAAATTTTTATAACATACTTACCCTTTGGTTCTAGAGAAAAATTATCGTAGAATGTTGCTACACTATATATTTGCGCCCTACTCATTCCTAACTTTTCGGACAAACGCGAGAATATCTCTTTTGGTAAATACCTGTATACATCTTGTGTATCTTGCAAAATTGCTATAATATTCTTAGCTTCAAACTGGTGTTTTTCTAATATCTTGTCCAATTGACCATAATCAAACGGGTTCTCCATTATAATACCTCCAATTACATTGTTAAATTATTGACATGTCTATATATTACTATAATATACTACTAATCGCAATAAAAATGATAAATTATTAACAATATTTTTTATGACTACAAATCACTTTTAAATATACAATAGCATCTTATAATAACCATATATGGATATTTACATATTATTTATTTAGATATAAAAAACTTCATAATTGTATACAATTTACAATATCATCTTGCAAATGGATTTTTTTGATATTTTTTTAACATTCCAAGAGCAACTTTAGCTTAAACTAATTCTATACCCAATTAAAAACACCAGCTCTTCTATATAGAGAACTGATGCTTCTAATAATTTCTTTATTCATGCTCTCCCCCCTGTGAATAAATCAACTATTTTCTTTGTTTTTTCCCACTCTTCACAGTATTTATAATATCTTTCTTTTCCTAGTTCAGTTAAATGATAATACCTTCTTTTACTACCACCATTAGTATTATTTGAATAATACGATTCGATTACTTGCTGTTTTTCTAGTCTTCTTAAGCTTGAATATAGGGTTGTTTCTTTCATATCATATCCGCCCGTTCTATTAAATATAACTTTTGAAATATCATAACCATACATATCTTTTTCTAATAATAGGCTTAAGATTATTGTATCTATATGTCCTCTAATAAAATCACTACTAATTTCCATAGTTCACCTCTTTACTATGTGAGACGTGGTAATTTTAGTATAGTTATAATTACTACGTGTGTCAAGGTAATTTTCTACTACCCCTAAATGATTGACAAAACCATTTGTCCATTTATAATATACTTAGGGGTAGTTGTTATTACGAAATATTACACATAAGGGGTTGTATTAATTAAATGATAAAGCACATTAAAAATAACTTTTTAACAGGATTAATTCTTCTATTGCCTATTTTTTTGACACTATGGATTTTAACAAGCATATTTAATACACTAGATGCTATTCTTGGTACATTAGTTACTAGATTATTAGGTTTTAAAATTCCTGGTTTGGGTTTGATATTAGTTATTGCTTTGATACTGGTTGTGGGATTAATTGCTAACAATGTGCTGGGTAAAAAAATAACTGAAATGGTTGAGAGGATGTTCGAAAAGGTACCTATAATAAAAGCTATATATTTGCCTATTCGAGATATACTAAAAAACTTTTCCAATAAGAAGTCTAACAATTTTAAAAAAGCAGTATTTGTAGAGTTTCCAAAAGAAAATATTTTAAGTATTGGCTTTATTACTAAAGAGGATATTACCTTTGAAGGTGAGCTAAAAACTGCAATCTTTATACCAACAACACCTAATCCTACTAATGGTTTTTTAGTATACTTGAAAAAAGGTGATTATAGAGAACTAGATATTCCCGTTGACGTAGCCTTAAAATCTATTATCTCCCTTGGTTCATTTTCCCCTGATATTATGAATTCTTGTGGGAAAAAAGATATTAATACAGATCGCTGATAAAGTAGAAACTTTATCCTATAAATAGTAATATAAACATCATCACTATTCTAAAACAGAGCCTAATAAAAAAATCATCATACTATTAAAAAAGCTGATGAATTCTGCAATTATAATAACAGAATTCATCAGCTTTGTTGTCATTTATATTTTAATACTGTCTAGGACTTTTTTTGTATCAACTATAATTCCATCACAGTAGTTGACCATCAAAATAATAACTTACATAGCAAGCAATTTTTGCTTAGGGTAAATTGTTTTATTTCCATTGCAAGAATAGGATACTGCACATACTAAAAAGAATATTGGAAGATATTCATATCCAAAAACTTCAACTCCAATAAAAACAGGAGCTAATAATGTATTAGTGGCACTGCTAAAAACAGCTGCATATCCTAAAGCAGCAATTAACATTACTGGTAGTCCAAAAATTCCGGCTAAAAACACACCTAAAGAAGCACCAATAGCAAATAATGGTGTAACTTCACCACCTTGATAACCCGCTGCTAATGTGATAACTGTAAGCAATAATTTGAGTATCCAATCATAAGCATGTATTGTTCCTCCATTAAAGCTATAGGAAATTAAATTTACACCAAGACCAGAATACCTACCTGAATATAATAAAAGTGAAACAATACTTATTCCTATTCCAAAAATCACTGCCCTTTTAGCCGCATCAGGTATTTTATTTGAAAGCGTATCCTTCAATTTATGTAATAGCGTTGAAAATAATCTCCCAGCAACACCAAAGGCTAGTCCTATCAATAGCAATTTAATAAAATTTTCAGGAGAATATTCAATTACATCTGTTAGATTTACAGTAAACTTTTCTAGCCCACATAAGGCACTTGTAATATAAGCACATAATGAAGCTAAAATTGTTGGAATGAGGGCTTTATATCTTAATTCACCGGCTACTAAAACTTCTAATGCAAAGAAAACTGCTGCCATAGGTGTCCTAAATAATCCCGAAAAACCAGCCGCCATACCAGCTACAAGCATAATTTTAGCAATTTCTTTATCATTAAAAAACAACCCAATTCTATGGCCAATAGTTCCCCCTATTTGCACAGAAACCCCTTCTCTACCTGCACTTCCTCCAAAAAGGTGTGTCATCCAAGTTCCTACCATTACAAGTGGGATCATTATAAGTGGAATTTCTCTATCAATACCATGTCCAGCTTCGAAAACAAGTACCATACCTTTAATACTTTCTCCACCCCATTTTTGATATGATTTAATAATTATGTATCCTGCAAGTCCAAGAAATGGAATTAAAAACATACTATGGTCATATCTAAAATTTGTTATTGCAAGCAAAATACGCCCAAAAAATGCCGCAATTGCGCCTGTTATAATTCCAGTAATGCATGCTGCTGCAATGACTTTTATAATATTTACTAAACGTTTATACTCCATGGTTTTCTCCTATTCAATATTAAATTAGTTTCTAATTTTCCATAAAAAAATAACCAACAACTTTATAAATATTGAAGTCATCAGCACTAAGCGTTTATTATAATACTTACCAAAGTAAACCTTCATTATCAGTAAAATATTATCATATCTAATTTTATGTGTCAATTTCACTCTAAAGAGATTTTTATGGTGCCTGGCACCGAATAAATATTTGCTGCCAAGCACGTGATATTCATATTTGACATATTATCAGTTAAATACTATAATTTATCTAAACTGATATATCAGATATCACAAGGAGAGATATCTATGAAAAATACTAATAATCTTATGACACAATCCCTTCGTGACCAAGTGGTAGATATAATTCGAGGTATGATAATGGATGGAGAATTAACTTCAGGCCAAAAAATAAATGAAAGAGAAATAAGCTCAAAACTTGGCATTAGTACAACTCCCATCAAAGAGGCCTTTCGCACACTTCAAGCTGACGGGCTTATTATAGTCAAACCCCGTAGTGGAACTTACGTTGCAGATTTCTCTAGAGAATCCCTGATGCAATTAATGTTTCTTCGAAGCTCAGTAGAAGGTGTAGGAGCTAGATTCGCAGCTGAGCATGCAAAGGCTAAAGAAATTACCTCTATGCAATTACTTTTAGATGAAATTGCTCTTCTTCTTGAAACAGAAGGAAACGATGAACTTATTATTAAAAAAAACAGTAAATTTCACGAAATACTACACAGTTCTTCTGGTAACGATTTTGTTTTGCGAATAATTGCCAATGTGAGTTCCGTTGAATCAGCCCTTAGAAGGCTAAATGTACACGATAAAGATCGTGCCATAGAATGTTTAAAAGAACATCAATTTATCTTAAATGCAATAAAAGCTAAAAATGCTGACAAGGCTGAAGAGCTCATGATTAAACATATACGTTCTTCTGCTAAATTTATAGTTTCAAAAAAATAGCCCCCTTATCAAATGGATATACAATGAGAATTGATTATTACAGTGCAATATGTAAAAATCACGAGAAACAGCTAGTATTACAATTAATTTAATTTTAGGAGGTATCATTATGAAAAAAATTAAGAACTTGCTTTGCGCTTATCCAGTACTAGATGAATACAAGGATGAAATTCAAAATCTTCTACCAGATGCTAAAATCCACTACAAAGACTTTTTATGTGATTCTAAAGAACTTGCAGAAGATGCCGATATAATCTTCGGTAATATTAAAACCCCAGACTACATAAAAAATAACAACAACCTACAATGGGTACATCTAGCCTCTGCTGGAACAGCAAATTGGAGTACTGAGCTTCCAGAAAATGTACTTCTTTCTAATAGCACAGGTGCATACGGAGAAGCTGTAAGTGAACATATGCTTACAATGACACTTGCCGTTATGAAATGTCTTCCATACTATGCAGAAGGTAAAGCAAAACACCACTGGCAGGACAGACGATTTGTAAAAGGTATAATGGGTAGTCGTGTGGTAGTATTCGGTTTAGGCGATATTGGCTGCGAATATGCAAAACGTATGAAAGCGCTTGGAGCTTATGTTATAGGTGTTCGTCGTAGTGATACTGAAAAGCCTGAATATATTGACGAACTACGTCTAACAGAAGACAGTGACGAGCTTATAAAATCTGCTGATGTTATCGCTATGTGTCTTCCAAAAACTCCAGCTACAATCAACTTTATGAGTAGAGAACGTATTGAATCTATGAAAGAGGACGCTATTTTAATTAATGCAGGACGTGGTGATTCAGTTGATGAAGAAGCACTTATTGAAGCCTTAAATGAAAACAAAATTTTTGGTGCTGGTCTAGATACTTTTATAACAGAACCACTTCCAGAAAACAGTCCTTTCTGGGATTGTCCTAATTTAGTTATTACTTCACACTCTGCCGGATTCTATACACTAAGAAAAACACAAGAGAACGTATGCGAAATATTTATTGAATCTTTAAAAGATTTTCTTGCAGGCAAAGAGCTATCAACTTCAGTTGATCGCATGACTGGATATAGAAAAAAATAATAGATTTTAGTAAATAAAAATATAAAAACTCTGATATGATGAATTGTTTCATCATATCAGAGTTTTTTTGTTACATCTCATTCGCAATAACATATGTATGAGTATTGCTCAAATTACAATATTAAAAAAGCCGTATCTGTTCTTCTTCTATTTTAAGCCTTGATGACACAATTACCTCTGTCTCATCATCGCCTTTCACATGGTCACTTACTAAATATTGAGTACCACTTCTTAATTTTGATTGAACAAGATTTAATACATATATATTATCAAATCTATTGTAAATAGAATCTCCACCTAAACCAGACAAACAAATTAATTGAGTATTACTTTTCTTTGCAATATCTATCAAAGGTTTTAATAAATGAGCTGAGCTTGTTTGAGCAAAAGGATTATCCATTATCAATACTTTTCCCTCTTCTTTTCTGCTAAATATGCTACTTTCGTCTTTTCTCATATAACTCATCAAACTTGAAAGAATAACAAACGCAGAAAGGAAACCTTCTCCCCCTGAGTTTTTAGATACATCGTTCCAACTTATTTGTCTTTGTTTATCTTCTTCTATTTTATAAAGCTTAATATTAATTGAACTAATAGATACCACTTCATCATAAAGCTTAATTATATTAATATTATTTCCTATTATATCTTCTATATTTTCATTTTTCTCTAAGGTAACAATGCACTGATTTCTCAATTGCTCAATATAATCCTTCAATCGAATTTTATAAACCTCTTTATTTTCTTCCCAATCAGTAGTCGTTATATTAAGCATTTTGACTCTTTTACTATGAATTGTAATAGTTGAGTTACTATCTATTTTGCCTATATTTTCATGTATATCCTTTATATATTCTAATAAATTTTCTAAAATATTTTCTTCTTCACTTTCTATTAATTCCAAATCATAAGCAATTTTCCCTATAAGCTTATTATAAGAATCTTGTATCATCAGTAATTGCTCTTTAAATTCTCTTGGTTTAGGCACTAAATTTATTAAATTTTCGATAGGTTTTTCAAAAAAATCTTCTCGTCTAAACTCTTCTTTATTTCTTATTCCAAACATTTTTTTCTGAAGATTACTTTCTTTCATAATTTCTTCACTTTTAACATTGGTTAAATCTCTTTTAAGCTTACCTACAGTTTCATTTAGATTATTCAAGTCAATTTCTAATTGGACTTCCTCTTTAATTTCTAAATTATTGTATTCACTTAAATTGTTCAAATTACTATTTATATTACCATTTAAACCAATTACAACCTTTTTCTCTTTTGTTTTTTCTTCAATTTGGATTTTTAATTTTGTCTCTTCTTCAAAATAATTTTTTTCATAAATCAAATTCCTATCTTTAGGCTCTTCTTTTTCAAATTTACTTTTAAGTTTCTCATAAAATTTCTTTAATTCATCGTTTGCAATAGTTAATTGGCTTTTAATTTCTCTTATACCATCTTTTAAATTATTTAATGTTTCTTCTTCTTTTGTTTTATTATTTTCTATTTCCGTTTCTTTATAATAATCATAAATAATAGTTGTGTATTCTTTTTCCTCTAGTTTGTATTCTTGCACTCTATGAGTAAGCTCATTTTCAACTTGATTAAATTTTTTAGTAGCTTTCTCAATTCCTTGCTTTAATTCCTCTTCTGAACTATCAATCTCTTTTCTAAGGGATCTATATTCTGAAAGCAAATCTTCTTTATCCTTATCAATTAAAGAACCAGTTTTATAAACTTGAAATTCTAATAATTCATTAGAAATCCTACTATTTTCGCTACCATAATATCTTATTCTCTCTTCACATTCAGTCAATTCTTTTTCAATAATCTCTACTCTTTTTTGCTCTTTCTCGATTGAATCCACATTAATTTTTATTCTTTCCTCAATTTTTATAAGATTTTCTTTATTTTTCTTATATTCCTCATACTCTCTTTTTAAATTTACAAAATCTTCTTTTTCCTTTTTACTTTTTTCAATTTTCTTCTCTATACTTATAATTTCTTCTTTTGTATTTTCAATTACATTATCACAAGTTGCTAATTCCTTTTCCAAACTAATTTCTAGAACTCTTAGTTTATCTTTTTTCTCTCTAAGCTCCATAATATCCTTATTTAAATCTTCATAATCTTTAAAAGTTATAGTAAACTTTTTTATAAAATTTTTCTTATCATCATAAAACTTTATATCCACTTCTTTTGAAATTATATCATCTTTCGATTTATCTAATTCATTTTTTTTATGCTGAATTAATTTTTGTAATTCTTTTTCATTTAAAAGTCTATTATTAAAAGCTATCAAAAACTTCACATTATTTAAATCTAAAAGACCTTCTGCCCTTTTCTTTAGATTATCTCTTAGAACTTCTCTTTTTATTATCGGAATAGGAAAAGAAGTAAATACGTCTATAGGTTCTTTATTTAAAATATCTATTTCTCTAGAATCTAATATTATTGAGTAAGGAATAAAAGGATTCTTCTTAACATATTCATCATTCTCTTCAAAAGACAAACCATTTTTCTTAAGCCATTCCATACCATAGATTATATTAATATCTTTCTTCTTAAAATACTCAATAATCTCCTTAGGTAATTCTATTACCTTTCCTCCTTCGAGTCTGCGTAATTCTTCTTCTGCTTTATCACTTATTCTTCTAATCTTTATTTCATTATCTTTAAGTATATTTATTTTTCTCTCAAAAGCTTCTGCAATATCATTAGTTTCAAAGACTTTATCTTCTTCGAAATCTATATACTTTATTACCTGCTTCCTTTTCTCTATTTCTTCGTTTATAACTATTAATTCTTTATTTTTATATTCTAATTTGTACTCTGTAGAATTTAATTCTTTAGAATTATTTTCCTTTTCTCTTTTTTTACTTTTTAATTCTTCTGTTTTATTTTGCAGTAGTTCCCCTTGTTTTTTTCTTTCTTTATTTAAATTAATTTCTTCATTATTAATTTTGTTTTCAAACTTAATAATAATCTCTTCATCTAAAAAACCTGCTATATTCCTATATAAGTTTTCTCCATAATCTTTATTAAATTTGTTTTCCTCTTTAGAATAACCTTTCACTAGAGTATTCAATGTTCCTTGCTGCTTACTTAAATTTACCGCCTTATTTCTATTTTCTTTTAATAACCCTTGTGTGCTTTCTTTTTCTTGTAACAGAGATTTTTTTATTTGAATTTTATTATTCTCTTCTTCTTTTATTTTAATTAGCTCGTTCTTTAATATTTCTTTTATTGTATATGCTAAATCATTTATTCGAGGAGTAACGTCCTCATTTTTTTTAAACAAAGCTTCAAGCTCATACTCAAGACTTTGCAACTCTTCTGAAGACTCTTTGTATTCTTTATGTAATTTTGCACAAGAGAGTATATGCAGGCTCTTTTTCAATCTATGGAGAGTCTCTTCACTATCACTCAATAAATTCATTTGTTTTTGTCTATCTTCTTCTAATTCATCTACATAATTTTGTTTTTCATGAATATCTTTTGAAAGTTTTTCATATTGTAATTCTTTTACCTTGTCATATAAATCCTGGATATCACTCTCTATTTCCTTTAATTTCAATTCTCCCTTATCAATACTTTCCTTTAAAAACTCCATAACATTAGCTATTGTGTTTTCTATATTTTCCTTATTATCAATACTATTTAAAAAATCATCTAATGCTGTAAAAACTTCTTCTGACAATTCATTAAATAATTCAATTTTTTTCTTCTTATCAATATTATTTTTATTTTTTTTATATTGTTTAATATAGCCATCTAACAACTGAGCGAATTTTTTAATTCTGTCTTCTTCTTTACTAAGCTTATTTTCAATAGAAGGGAGAAACCAATCTTTAACTAAGCCTTCACTACTTTTAGCCTTTGTGAATAATTCAGATAGCCCGGATTCTTTTAAATTTATTTTTTTAATAATTGTTTCCCATTCTCTATAATTAATCTTATATTCTCCTAATTTGCTAAAATATGCTCTTGAAGTTACTGAGTTATTCATATCATAATAACTAAATTTAATATCCTCTTTTTTCTTTAAATCTTCAAAAATCTTCTTAGCATTAGCAAAACTTTTTATTACTTTACCATTATTTTTTTCTTCTATTATGGGAATATTATTAATATCATTTTCGTTTTTATCCTTATACTCATGAATGAAATTTATTATATCTAGCTTTGACCTAGAATCTTCATCAGAAGTACTAATTTTTTTCCTGACCATCATTCCATTTAATAGATATCCAGCTCCATCTTCTAAGATCCATTCCACTAGAATAAATGTAGGTGTTGAAGTAGTAAAATAACTGTCAAATGTTCTATCCTTTAAATTTCTATGCCTTCCTGTTAAAAAAGGTGCCATCATCATTTGTACTAGTACAGACTTCCCTCCACCATTTCTTAGATTTAAAAGTGTATTATCTCCTTCTAAGTAATAATTTTCATCATCAATTTTCATATTGTTATTATTATAATTTAAGTTTATAAATCTAATTCTATTAATTTTACTCATTGATTTCCTCCCCTAAAGCCATCAAAACTCTATGGTAGTTATTTTTATTTAGTAAATTCCAGTCCATAAAATTATCTAATTTTTTAGTGGTTTTTATCATATCATCCACTTGTATATAATAAATTAATCCTTGATCATCTAAAAATTTAAGAATTGTATTTACAAATCCCTCTTTAGTTGTTTTCGACGTACTCTTCTTATCACTACTTTTTAAAGCTTCAAATCTTTCAAGTATATTACTAAAAGCAATACCACCATTTTCATCATTATTTCTTTTAGTTCCATCATTTAAACGTTCCGTTACTGTATTTAAAAATTCTCCAACTTTTAGATAATCTCTCGATTTACTAGATAGCCCTTGTGAATTATAAAAGGTTACAAGAAGAGTTAAAATTACGAATTGTGATAAATAGTAGTCTTTATCATTGGCAGAGGATTTACACAAAATTTTCTTTAATTCTGCTTTTGAATACCCTAGAAAGTCATTCTCCTCATTTGGAATAAGATATATAACACCTCCATACTTTTTAACATAACACTCCGAAGCTTCACCCATTTCCTTTACTAACTGAGTTATATACTCATTCTCAGAGTACGCCTTATATAAATCAATTTCTTTTTCTCTAAGTTCGCCATGCTTTAGTAAATAATAATAAATTTTATTGCTCATCTTTATGTCATCTATTAAATAGCTCATTATAATCTCAATCCTCCTTTTGTAACTTTAAAGGAAATATCAGAACATATAAAATTTTTCATATCCCCTTTTTCATCCCTTAATCCCTCTAACTTTATATCTTCACTGTCCACAATTTTTTCTACTTTAATTATTGATATTCTTTTAAAATTTCTATTTGTGTTTACTATTTCTAAAATACTTTTATTTAATTGAAATTCAATTTCTCCACTTTCAATAATATTTTCTCGCTCTTTTTTAATTTCCTCTATATCGATAATTCTATTTTTAAGCATCTCTATTATAACTTCTCTAAAAATCTCCACCTCTGGTACAAAGCTACTTTTTAGAGTAGGACTTTCTCCAATCATTAAGTTTATTTCTCCTAAGGAGATACTGCTGCTCTCAATTGCAAACTCTAATATAGTTTCTATTACACCTTTGTACTTCTCTAATCTTTCAAGTTTCTTTTTATTCTGCTTTTCTAAAAAATCATCCTCATTAAAGGTTAAAACTTCATCATTTTCTATTTCATTTTCTTTTATTGTCTTTTGATATTCTAAGGCCTTATTCATATTATAAAGCTTTCTAGGTTTCATCCTAAATAGTGGTCTTAAAAACACTTCTATATTCTCTAATTTCTCTGGATTATCTAAAATTTTATTGTATACTTCGTTCTTAAAATTAAATCTTTCTATCAAAGTCATGCTTGCTATGTTTTCGAGTTCTTTGCCATAGATGTCCTTTAAATCAAAGTGTTTTATTAATATTCTTTGATTTTCATCTATTGTTCTACTCAAATATTTCTCGATTATCTTTAAATTATTTAGACTTTGTTTTTCATCTTTATTTAATTCCTGTATATGTATGTCTTTTTCAATGAAATCTTGAATTATTTCTCCTATGTGTTCTCTATGTAATGCAAATTTCTTTTTACTCTCTCTTAAAATTTCTAAATTTCCTTGCATGATTTTCTTATAATCATCTGTAGAATAACTAAGTGGATTTTCCCTAATCTTTCTAATGGCCTCTTCCATATTTTGCACTCTACTTCTCAGCCCGTTAAAAATACTCTTAATATCATCTACTGCTTTATCGTAGGAAGCCTTTTCTAAATGCATTTTAAAAACTATTTCTTGAATAGTTATTTTTAAATTCTCTTCAATTTCAAGTGTAGATAAAAGTAGATCATACCCTTCTTCCGTTAATGAATAAGAAGCTCTCCTTACTCCATCTAAATACTCCATTCTATTTTTCACAAAACTTATATTTATATTTTCATATTCTCCTAGTTTAAAATTATAGGCATTAAAATACATAGCTTTTCCTTCATCGCACAAAACTGCATTTACGATAAATATAGCTAATTCTTTACAATCCTCATAAGTGACCATCTTTTTAAAATGAAGAGAATTAACCTCATCAATAAAATTCCCGATATTATCAATGGTACATATCTCTTCTTTTAAGGATTGCTCCATTATATAAAGAAGCACAGCAAAAATTAAATTATCCTGCTCATACCCTTCATTAAAACCGTATTTTTTCCAAGTGCCTTTTGATATGCTATTTCTAAAAAGCAATGCATAAGCACCTATTTTCCTCATTCTTATATGGTGTGCATCTAAAAAACTAAGGTCCATACTTTCCTCCATTATAAAATTTTATTATTTACAGTCTTCTTCAGAAATCTATTAATTAAATAATAGATTTTGCGTAGAAAAGCATCCTTAACTTCACACTGAACACTATTATTAAAATAAAAGCTTTATCCTATAAATATCAACAATATTTTAAATCATATCCTATATCCTTAAAGATCTGTTATATTGATTATTTCTTGTGGAATGTACAAATCATTTTCTAATATCTCAATAATTTTTGCCCTATACTCATTACTAAAATTATCTAAAAAGATATCTTTTATGTTCCTATTTTGACCATCTTTAGTCTTTGGTAATTTCATCTTAATTTCTTCATATTTATTAATCATCATCTCATAACCTTTTATAAATGGCTGTACATTGTAATCCTCTATGAAAAGCTTATAAAATCTTTCATAAATAATAATACCTTCATAGTCCAAATCACCAAAATAATATAATTTATTATCTTTATTAGAAACATATTCTTCAACAGAGATCTCAAAATCACTAAAAGCTTTATTAATACTTTTTCCACCGCCATATATTAATGTAGTAATATTTTGTCCTAATATTTCATCTCCACCATTAATAAGATGTCTTCTCATTGTATAATAAGTATCCTTATTTTCTAAAATTAATATATTTTGTGGTGTCTCCTTACCCTTTGAAAAATATGCTAATGGCTCTGTTGTATCGTAGTAATTCAAATACTCTTGGTCTAGACCCAAATTTTTAATTATTACTTTTCCTTCTTCTTTTTGAATGAATTTTTCTCTTCCCCATATCTGAAAAGCTCTTTCATTCATAGAAATACTTACCTTTAATAATTCTTTTCTATTCATTATAAATTCATTTAACAAAAGAATATATTTTCTATATTCTTTGTATTTTTCCAAATGATTTTTGTAATAAGTTATATCTAATTTAGGATGTATTTTATAATTCAATTCTTCTAATAAATCACTCTGTTCTTTTTTTTCTTTAAGTACTCTATATTTTTTATATAAAACAGGAGTTTTCCCGTTTCCTCCACTATTTTTAACGGGAATTAGTTGTTTGTTTTCTACCATATCATTAATCAAATTGTATAATTCTATATATTCCTTAGCTCCAATAATCTTTTCTAACTCTTCTAGAGTTATTATTCTTTTCTCAATTTTTTTTAATTTATTCATAATTATACCCCTCTTTATAAAACTATTATACAATATTTTGCATAATAAATCTTTTTGTGTACAAAAAAAACAACTCCAACTGAGTTGTTTTTTAACTTATTTAAATACTTAAGTAAATCAAAATTAAATTTATATACATATTTTTTCAAAATTTCTATCCATTTATTTAAGTATTTGTAATTATTATATCCTTACTCTTTTTTATCCACGCCTTTATGGCATCTTGACTTTTGCTGGATTGAGCAATTGCCTGTACATCCTATACAGCTACCATTATTCACATCTTTTCTCGTTTTAGTAACTACCCACATTACTACAATTAATGCAACTATTCCTATTATTTTCCCAACGATATCCATATCAATATCAACCCCTTATATTATTTGTAATCGATTATTAACTAATAATATAATTCTATAGATAATTATTATCCATGTCAATAGTATCTGCTAATTTATAGCAATATTTTATAAATTGGTTCTATACGGTTAATCTTACTTTATTTATATTTAATTTCATTATCTTAATTTTGTTATAGAATATTTCGTAGAACATTCCACCAATCTATGATAATCTATTTCATGGGGTGATTAAATGAAAAAATATATCAAAGTAGTGGGTGCAATAATTGAGAATAATAATAATGAAATACTATGTGCTTTAAGATCTCCTATAATGACTCTACCTAACCTTTGGGAATTTCCAGGGGGTAAGATTGAAAAAGGAGAAGAAATTAAAGATGCTATAGAAAGAGAAATAAAAGAGGAACTGGATTGTGAAGTTAAATTTAAAGAAGTGTTTTGCCAGCATACTCATGAATATGATAAATTCATAGTAAATCTTATAACAGTAAAATGTAGCCTAGTGAACAGCTCGCCTAAAGCCTCTGAGCATTCTAAGCTAATATGGCTAAAACGAGAAAATCTCATTTCATTAAAATGGGCACCAGCGGATATCCCTACAGTAGAAAAGTTATATAAAAAAGTATAGACTATATTATCTATACTTTTTTAACAAACTCGACATACAGCTTAACTGGTATTCTATTTTGTAATTTCAATATAACTGTGATAGGTTTTTCCCCACTATAGCTTGTAGCATCTCCCTTCCCTATGTAAATAAAGGGTTGTATTTTTTTATCTATTTCACGGTATTTTCTAACAAATAAATGTAACTTTATTTTTCGCTCTTTATTCTTGATAATATCCTGTCCTGTACTTGAAGTTGTAGTCGTATTATTTTGAGTTTGCCATTGAAAGGTGTTTCTATCAATAAATTTATCCTTATAATTAATGCTATCCTTAATATCCTCTTCCTTGTGTAAATCAATAAATAAGAAGAACTCATTGCCGTTTTTCAGTAACCCTGACCCCCTGAAAGAGCTATGAATTTTTCTATAATTAGAAAGCAAGGCTGTATCTTTCATCGAATATTGACTATAAAGATTAAAGAAAGGAACCCCAAAATACTTTTCACCAAACTCCTTCTTATACCTATTAATCCCATAGTAAATAACATCCTGTATGTATCTTTTATACTCTTTATTGGCAAGTATATTCTTAAATCTATCACTAATAATCAAGCTGTTATCGACCATATCGCAAAGCCTAATTTTTCTAGATATCTCACCACTATCTAAATAGTTTCCATTTAAACATTCCATAGCATGATAAACACTATCCTTGTCTACCTCTGTAATATATTTTAAAATCTCATTTTTAGCTTCCTCAAAACTCACTTCCCCATTTTCCATGAGATAGTTTAATATAGAAAACTCATACATTCTTTTCAAAGGCAAATAACTAGATAAATCTCTTAAAATATCATAAAAATTATTATCACTTAAAAGTTTATTAAGTTTATCATCTTTTTCAATCTTGGTGACAAAACCTGGGTAAGTCTTTGCCTTATCTATAAATTTAATAGGGTCTGGAGCCCCTTCATACTTTATGTAATCCATCAAGTAAAATGGAATTTTTCTGCCATTCATTCCTTTAAATTTCAAAAATTCTTCTTTAAGATATTTCATTGTATTGAAGTTTTCGTTGTTTAATTGGTCAAGTATTCTTTCTGTAGCTATTCTATCCATTTGAATATTTGTACAACCAGGTGCGTTAGCAAAAGACGTAGCAACAGCCACCTTCAAGCTATCTTTATCATAAAATCTAGAACCACACAAAGCTATGGCAATTAAAAAAGCTCTATTATGGTTTCCTATAAAATCAAGGACCGTAAGGAAACTTTTATTTTTATACTTTCTAAGTCCTCTTCCTAATTGTTGAATAAAAATCACTGGAGAATTTGTTGGTCTTAAAAGCAATATAGAATTTATAGAAGGAATATCCACACCTTCATTAAAGATATCCACAGTAAATATCACTTTTAAACTATCTTTATCATTTTCTAATCTATCAATTATTTTCCCTCTATAATCAACACTATCTTCACCTGTCAAACAAATACTCTGAATTCCTCTTTTGTTAAATTCATCTGCCATATAGTTAGCATGTTCTTTATTTGCGCAAAAACCTACACTTTTAAGCTTTTCCCCATCATAGTCATAAAACTTCATTTTCTCAATTATGAAATCAACTCTTCTATTTACCATCAATCTCTTACTAATCTCAGCAACATTATCTAGATTAACATCTTCTAGGTCTATACCATCAATATCAGTAATACCAAAGTAATGAAAAGGAATAATAAGCTCTTGCTCAAGGGCCTCATTTAGCCTAACTTCAATAGCAATGTTGTTATTAAATATTTCAAAAATATCTTCGTTATCCCCCCGCTCTGGTGTTGCAGTCATTCCCAGAAGAAATTTAGGTTTAAAATACTCAATTACTCTCCTATAACTCGGACTACTTGCATGATGGGCTTCATCTATAATTATATAATCAAATTCTTCACTACTAAATTCATCAAAATGCTTAGTCATAGTTTGCATAGTAGAAAATAAATAATCTGACTCAATTTCTTTTGAATTTCCAGTATATAAACCCGTTGTTTTAAAGTCGTTTTTTAGTAAACTTGTAAATGTATCCTTAGCCTTTCTAAGTATCTCTTCTCTATGTACTATAAATAATAATTTATTAGGCTTGTACTCATTAACGTCAAAAGCAGACATATAGGTCTTACCCGTTCCCGTTGCTGCAATAGCAAGAGCTTTTGTATCCCCATGCTCCCTTAATCTATTAAGGCTTTTTATAGCTTTTTTTTGCATTTGATTTGCTCGTATTGGCTTATAGCCTATTACATCTTTTTTTAATTCATTAATAAATCTAGAATACTCTTCTAAAAATTCATCATCAACAATATTAGTTAAATTCCAGAGATTATCATATTCTCTTAATACATCTCTAATAAAAACATCATCTGCTTTAGATATAACCTGAACATTCCATTCAACATTGCTTTTAAGTGCGCTTTGAGTAATATTCGAAGAGCCAATAATCACCTTGTAGTCATATTTATTTTCAAATATATAAGCCTTTGTGTGAAAACCCACCTCTTTGTCAGTAATAAATACCTTTACATCTATATTTTCAAATTCTTTGATCTTTTTTAGAGCCTTTGGCTCTGTAAAATTCAAATATGTAGATGTAATAATCTTCCCCTTAATACCCCTGTCCTCCAGTTCCTTAAAATTATCTAGTAGAAGCTGCAAACCACTAAAATTAATAAAGGCTACACTAAAATAAAAGCTCTGACATTCACTTAATGACCTTTGCAATTCGTAAAGTAGATTGCTGCTGTCGTTATTGGTGATAAGCTTATTTTTATTGTCTATAGATTCAATGGCTAATTCATCAATTTCTTTAGGATAAAAAGCTGGCAATGATTTATTTAGTTGTCGTGGAGTTTTCTCTTGTTGTTGGTTTTGTAATTGTTCTAATTCCTTGTTAATGATTTTTTCCTCTTCTATAATAGCTTGCTGTTCTTTCATAATATTTCTCCAAATAAGTTTATATTTTTGAATATTGACTACTTTTATAATAATTACTTATAAATTCTATTACTTTCTGTGGCATAATTATTTTTCACATCATAATTTTTACATATTATGATTTTCTACAATATTTCATATTATAACTTAATTTTACAATACTATCCTTAAAAGATCAAAATTTCTTTATACAACAAAAAAGTCCTTAGAGTAATTTCTCTCTAAAGACTTTTCTATCTTTTTTTTCACTATATCATAATTTAAATTCTAGGAATAATTGTCTGAATTTTTTTAAGTCTTGGGGCTAACATAAGAACTACAAATGGTGTAAGCGCAATTGGTACAACGTCAGCAATACCAATCCAAATAACACAATACCAATAGTCAAGACCCGTAAAGAAAGATAATGACAAACTTGTTGCAAGAATCATAAGACAACCAAAAAGTACAGACCAAAACATAGATTGCCAAATAAATTTACTTTTATTAGCTATTAATTCATCAATAGTTTTTCCTCTCATCATAACTATAGCTGGAAGTGCAGCACTTAAAGCAACAGTAATACCATCCATTAATAAAGTATGTGGAGCAATAAAATATCCTCCTAAAAGAGACCATACAAGTGTACCAATGTAGCCTGCAAAAAAACCAGTTACAGGACCAAATAAGAAACCAATTACAGGTATAATAAATGCAAATGTTCTAAAATGAACAGCTCCTGGAATTAATGGTATCGGGCTACCATAAGCCCATAGTACTCCTGTTAACACACCAAAAATAACAAAGAAAATAATGTTGACAAAAGAAAAATTGTTTTTTAAATCTTTAATAGACATTCTTCATCTCTCCTAATAATTTGTATTTGCAAAAGCATCTATAATATTTTTAAGTTCTTTGACCGCATAGTCAAACAGCTTTTTGCCTTTTTCTGCAGTAGCGTAAGTAGGCGCACCTATTACTCCACTCTTAGTTACATCACTAGTCTTCCATCCAGCATTATATGGACCAAAAACTGTTACAAAATCATTATCTCTTAGACATTCTACTGGATCTTCATCCACTGCTAACTCCATATGTACCCTCTCAGGACAAGCATATAACATCAATGATGTTTCTAATTCGCAAGCATGAAATACTCCATAAGTTCCTGATTGTTTTAATCCTTCAAGTCCTTTATTCCAAAATGGTGTAAACCACCAATCAAAAACAAAAACATCCATATCAAAATCAATTCTCAAATCACGGCTTATCATATTTAGCATATCAGTATTACCACCATGACTATTTAGTAGCACAAGTTTTTTAAAACCACTTTTAGCTATTGCTTCTACAATATCATGAAGCATTGAATAATAAGTTTGTGTACCAAAAGTCAATGTTCCTGCAAATCCCATATGCTCATTACTTTTACCAATAAAAAGTTGAGGAGCAAAAATTAAGCTACCTTTATCAAAAGTCTCCTTTTCAATAAATTTATCAATTAGTGTTGATAAAATAATTGAATCGGTCCCCACTGGCAAATGTGCACCATGTTGCTCTGTAGCACCTGTAGGTAAAAATACAATTGCACTATCTTTGTCAATAGCTTCAATCTCATCTCTTGTTAAATTTCCCCATTTTTCAATCATTAATAAAATCCCCTTTCTGAAATTTTAAAAGTCATCCACAGTTTTTATATTTGTCATTTTACAATCACCTGTATTAAAATGAATTTTATAAGGCAATATAAAACTTAAATTGAAGTATTACAGTAATAATCGTTGTGATTACTACTCCTACAGAAAAAACAGTGTCAAAATAAGATGGCTTAATTATTTTATAAGAAGTACGGTTAACTTTAAAATCAAGTTTATAATAGTGCATTGCTAAAGAAATAGCATGTCCTTTCCCTAAAACTCTAAACAAAAGTGGCAAAGAAACAATAACATAGTTCTTCAATTTTGCCATTGCACCACATTTTTCTATCTCAAGTCCTCTTGAACTTTGAGCTTCCATAATAGTAGAAAATTCTTTTACAATTATCGGTATTATCTGAAAAATCAATCCTATTCCGAAAGCTATGGCATAGGGTACTTTCCAAGAACGAAGACCCAATATAATCTGACTAAAGTTTGTAGATAATATAACTGTATAAAAAGCAGAAATCATAAGAAAAATCCTCATAGAGAAAACTCCACCTTTATAAAAATCAAACCAATCTAAACTAAAGGTAAAACTATGATTAAAAAGTGAAAATCCAGTTCTATAAATTACAGGTCCTTCGTTAACAGTAAACATTCCAAGTACTAGCCATAATAAAAAAATGAAAAGTAAAAGGACTTTTATTTTTTTTAAAAGTACTAAAATGTATTTTTCAATGTGACTTATCATCCAAATGGTCATAAATACAGCAAATAAAAATAGTAAGGCAACACCACTTTTAACGAATGAAGTTAGTATTGACATCACAATAAAAAACGAAAACTTTGTTCTTGGATCTAATCTATGTAAAAAAGACTCTATTTCAACATATTGTAAAAAATCACCCATTGTTCTTCCCCCATATAATACTAAAATTTAATGTACATAAAATATAAAATCAACATCAGTTCAATCTATTAATTACTTCCTGTACAAAAGAATCAACGTCACAGCATATTTTAGAGAATCCAAAATATTTTGATAGTATTACTACAGGTGGCAATGTAATATTACTCTTCTCAAAAATATTACTGGAATTTGCTAATATCTGTTTTGTATCTTGAGTTAATTTAATTCCTTCATTCAATATAAGAAGTTCGTCAGAAATTTTAAACACAAGTGGAATTTCATGACTTATTATAATTACAACTTTACCTTTGCTAATTAATAGTTTTATTATATCTTCTAATTTGTTTTTTATATGGAGATCCATGCCAAGAGTAGGTTCATCAAGAATAACTACTTCTGCACTAGAAAAAAGTACCGATAAAATTGTCAGTAAATGTTTTTTACCCATAGATAGATTAACTGGAAATTCTTCCTTGTATTCTAATAAATCATAATCTTCAAGTACCTTTAATGCCTCTTCTTCACTAAACTCAACGCCCTGAGCTCTTGCGCAAAAGGTAAGTTCTTTATAAACAGTTTCCTCAAACAACATGTGCTCTGGATGTTGAAAAACTAAAATAATGTCCTTACTAATTTGAGCAACAGACTTTCCTTCTGTTTCATTTCCTCTATATTTAATGGTTCCTTTTGTAGGCTTGTACAACCCATTAAGATGCTTAACAAAAGTAGTTTTACCAGAACCATTTTGACCAAGAATAGAAATAACTTTACCCGTATCAAAACTTGCATCCACGTCTATTAAAGCATTAAAACCATCTTGGAATGTTTTACAAATTCCTTTTGCTTCAATTACTTCCTCCGAATTTATAGGATTAAATTCATTTTGCAGTTCTTTTTCTACACTTTCTTCATTTTTCTTAATAACTTTGCCTATTTCAAGCTTTGCCTCTTCCAAAGTATAAAATTTATTTAACCCTTCTATTTTTTTAGAAAGCTCCCTATATACCTCTACCTCTTGTGGTATAGTTACTCCAAGCTTTTCTTGTATTTCAAAATTGTTAAAAAACTCATTTTTATCACCATCAAATACTACTTCCCCATCAATCAATCCAACTACATGGTCAACAATATCAGAAAACCAATCTAAATTATTATCTACAATAACAGTAGATTGTCCTGTTGCTCTTAATTGGTTAAGAACAGATTGAATCATCTTTTTTCCATTTGGATCTAGCGAACTTACTGGTTCATCCATAATTACAATATCCGGTTGCATTGCAAGTACAGAAGCTATACAAACTGCCTGACGCTGGCCTCCTGAAAGGGTTGCAATTGAGCGTTTTCTAAGATGCTGTATATTTAATAGATTTAAAACATATTCAACACGTTCAACTAGTTCTTCATTATTTAGTCCCATATTTTCAATTCCAAAAGAAATTGCATCCTCTACACCATAACCAAATAGTTGGTTTTCAGGTGATTGACTAACTACCGAAATGCTGACTTCTTTTCCTACTTCAAATGAGCCTTCATATTCACCAGCAGCCATAAGAGTAGGAATTACACCACTTAAAATACTAGTCAATGTTGTTTTTCCGCAACCACTAGGACCTACAATTGCAGTAACTTGTGTTTCTTTTATTTCAAAACTTACATTTTTAAGAACCGATTTTGCATCTGGGCTATACTTATAACTAACATTATTTACAATAAAACTCAAAGTACTATCTCCTAACTTAATTTATTGTATTTTTTTATCTTGACGGCTTAACTTCAAATATTGGAAGTTTCTCGAGATAAATGATATCTTTCCTATCTGCTGAATTACCCTCTGCAAGAATAGCTGCTTTCCCCACTATCTTTCCACCAGCTTTTTTTACTAAAGACTCCATTGCTTTAATAGATTCCCCTGTGCTGATTACATCATCTACAATCAAAACACGCTTACCTTTAATTAATTCGCTTTCTTCTTTTTCCAAACATAAAATCTGTTTCTTTTGTGTTGTAATAGAATAAACCTCTGTTACAAAAGGTTCTGTCATGTATGGTTTGATACTCTTTCTTGCAACAAAGTATCTTTTCATTTCTAATAAACGTGCAAGCTCTTGTACAAGAGGAATTCCTTTTGCTTCTGCAGTAATAAGATAATCTACTTCAGGAATTTTTTCTTTTAATTCTTTAGCTGCATTAACTACAAGTTCTGAATCCCCAAGGATAACAAAACTGGCAATTTCAATGTGATCCGTAATTCTAATAATTGGTAGTTTTCTTTCTAAATTAGCCACTTTTAAATTATAATATTTCATATCAACTACTCTCCTTTAATAAAATTCCAAAAAGAAAAATAGACAGAGGGCTAGTGCTCTCTGTCTATTTATATAAACAACCTGATAATATACAAATCAAAAAAACCTCTATATATAAATCCTATAAAAATTCTTAAAATTAATACTTAACAGAAAAAAGAACACCATAGCGTAGGTAATTTACGGTTACCACGTAGAAACTTACATACCTTATTTATGTACTAATATGGTTTTTATTTTTCGACATATTTCGATTTTTAATTTAGCTAGATTATAGCATACCAATTTCAAAATATCAATAAAATCCATTTATTCTTATTATGCCATTTGAAATTTCTACACATATAAGAAATACTTTTCTACTTGCTATTATCAAATACTTATTCTGCTTGGTTTTTATAACCTCGAACCTGTTCTACATAACTTAAAGTAAAATATAAATGCACAAGCTAAAGCAAAAATTACTCCAACAATATTTAAAAATTGCACCAACAAAACCTTCCAAGTTGGCATAGGCATAAAATCCACAAAAAACAAAAACCCCGTATTGAGTTATAACCTCAATACGGGGTTTCTTAATTTTATGAGCAAGTACTTCCGCCCTCTGCTCGAACTGAAAATCCTCTTCTATACCAATCATTAGAATAATCAATTTCAAAGTCATCATATTCTTGTAACAAAAACTTTTCTGCCACAAATTCTAATTCTTCTGTAGAATAAACTTCATCACTTTCTTTTTGCTCATCCAGAGCAATTCCAAATGTAGGGCCACCTCAGCCAATACCTGCTATATATAACCTTATTTTATCTTTACTCTTTTCTTTTTTACTATCAATTGCTTTTTTTAGTTCTTCAATAGCCTTTTCTGAAATTTCAACATTCATAATAAATATCCTCCTTATTTCTAAATTAATACTTTATCTCCTAGTATCTAATATATTTCGAGTTTATTATTTGTTAAATAAAACTCATGATGCGTACCAAATTATGTTGCTATATATTCTTTAGTTTATTATACCCCTAAGGGGTATAATGAGTCAAGTACTTTCATTTAATAATTTTTCTATATGATTTTCGGTAATAAATTTTACATTTTAAATAAAAATTAGTATTATAGGTATCAATATAACAGTTGCTATTCCAGCAAGTCCTATTGCTACGCCACTCATTGCCCCTTCTACTTCTCCCATTTCAATAGCCTTTGTTGTTCCTAGTGCATGAGAAGATGTCCCTATAGCAATTCCCTTTGCTACTTTATCATTAATTCTAAAAACTCTGCAAACCCATGGACTTACAATAGCCCCGAAAATACCAGTAATTGCAATGCCAGTAGCCGTAAGAGAAGGCATACCTCCTACTTTGTTTGAAAGCTCTATCCCTATAGGAGTTGTGATCGACTTCGGCATTAATGATAGAAGTATATCCGATGATACTCCAAACAATCTAGATAATACAACAACACTCATTATTGCAGTAAATGAACCTACAACTATGCCCACTAGTATTGGTAATGCATTTGATTTAAATATGTCAAATTTTTTATATAATGGTACTGCCAATATAACCGTGGCTGGAGTTAGAAAAAATGATATAAAGCTACCACCTATATTAAATACTTCAAATGAAATATTAAACTTCAATAGAAAAGCAATTGATAGAATCATGCTAATTAAAAGTGGATTAAATATCTCATTTTTAATTTTTCTACTAATAAATAAACCTATTTCAAAAGTAACTATAGATAAAATAATACCAAATAAAGGTGTATTTATAATTTGCATCATATCTTCATCCTCCTTTTAACAAATTGAATAGTCCATCCTGTTACAACCATTGTTATTATTGTAGATAGTACGCAAATTAAAAATATTGCTACCCAATTGGCCTTTAATAAATCCAAATTGCTAATTAGCCCTACCCCTGCTGGTATGAAAAAGAAAGGTAAATAACTTAACAGAAAATCACTTAAATCTTCAATCATTTCTAATTTTATAATCCCCATTGATAATAAAATCAATAAAATAATCATACCAAGCACATTACCCGGCACAGGAAGATTTAAAAATTTAGAAATTAATTCACCCAAAAATGCTATGATAAGTATTATTCCCATTTGTCTTAAGTATTTCATAATTCCCCCTGAATTTATCTTTATTTGAAATCACTAGCCTTTATTATACTAAATGCTATTAGTCTAGACAAGCACATATCTCTCCACTTCCACTCCTATCTTTTCATTTTCACTCCTAAAATCGTTCTTTATTTTTACTGTTAAATTTAATCTTGACTATCAAAAAAAAAGGCATATAATTAAGTTAAATTTAATAATTTTAAATAAGGATATGAATACAGAGGAGTTGGTTTTATCGCAAAAAAGCCACAATTATATAGGATAATTCAAAGCATGACCACTATTTTGCTAAGTAATTAGCACTTGAATATTATTAATAATGCATAGGTATTGTTATTGTTTAAGTTCACCATATAGAGGTGATGTTTTTTTAATACGTAAATGTATAGCTAGTACAACTAGTACGCTGAAGTTAGAGAATCAATAAAATAAATATCTTATAAAAATGAGTACTAAATAAAGGAGTTTAGAAATGGTTACTGAAAGAGTTCTAGAATACGATGATTTAATAAAATTAAAAGAAAAACGTCGTGTATCAATGCAAAAGGGAAAAAAATCTTCCCCTCATGATAATTTCGAAAGAAAAAAGACCAAAAAAAATAGAAATATCAGAAAAATGCAGTATTCTTCTGATATGGATTATGACACTTATGGTTATAATTATGATTTAGATTAAAAACAAAAAACATGGTGATGTGATGAAACTTAAAGAACTAAAAAAAATATATAAGTACGATATTGAAAGAGAGCAATTCATTATTGATGTTCAATTAGAAGATTATCGTGATGCCTATAGTGACTGGGATTTCTCACCCTTTATCAATAGAGATCTCGATGATGATTTGACAGAGTATTTACTTGAATGTTCTTTTGAAATACCAATTAAATCTCCTATGATCATAAACTTTCATATATTAAATCAAAAACAAAATCCTGCAAGAGAAGAAAGAAGTATTAAAGGTATGTATAACTATTTTGGATATGAAATTAGGAAACTAAAAAACTATCGCATGAGGGTTTTACGTCATACGCTTACTTTTTTTATTGTAGGAACTGTATTACTAGTACTAGGATCTTTATTGGATGAAATTATGGCAAATTCTATTTTTACAAAAGTATTATCTGAAGGTTTCTCTATAGGTGGTTGGGTCATGATATGGGAAATGTTTTCTACATGGTTTTTTGATATCAAGAAAGTGACCCACAAAGTAAAACATTTTATTAAACTTAAGTCTTCAAATATAATATACACCTATTCTTAATGGAGTTTTAACCTAAAAACCATGAATTATTAACCTCAATTTTTATTACTAAAAGCCATAAAGCTTAGTTAGCTTTATGGCTTTCATAAATTACTCTTGATATTTTTATCTTTTTTCTATAAAATATAATTGAGTTTATATTTAAATGTTCGATTGAACAGAGTCTGTTACAGCAGGCTCATTTTTTTTGACTGAAGCTTCATACATTCCTCTAAGTGTAATTGTCACATATCCATAGAATAAACCAATTGCACAATAGATCAATTCAGTTGTTATTGCTGCCGTATAAGTAGCTCCTGGTACATAAGACATAAATCCAAAGAATACCCCTGATCCTATAAATACAGAAGGAACAAAATCTGCCCAAGGTACTCTTTCTAAAGAAATTACTGGTACAACAACTATAAACACTGCCAATGGAAATGCAAAGAAACCTAATGAAGCTGACAGAGCAGCGCCTATTTCCATTATCAAGATAGATGCTATTATTCCATTTACATAACCTATTAGGGCTTTCACTCCACCTTTAACATTACACCCTGCTAAGAAATATACAGCCCATGATTGGAAAGCAATCCAACCAAAACCAACATTATTTGCAGGTGGTACTAACGGACAAAGTAACTGGTCAACAATTTGAATTGTAAATGCAAGCAAAGCAACTATTACTGGAATCCATATAAATTTTTTAAAACTCATTACTAATAACCTCCCAATATACTTATTTTATATCTAAATAAAAAGCATAAGCTTCTTCAGCACTAGATCCTTCATGAACTACTTTCTTAATTGCTTGTATCATCGCAATAGGATTATCCGCTTGGAATACATTTCTACCCATATCCACACCAGCTGCTCCTTTAGAAATAGCATTGAAAGCAAGCTCAAGAGCATCTTTTTCAGGTATTTTCTTACCACCTGCAACAACAATAGGTACAGGGCACGCTGCTACTATTTTTTCGAAATCCTCACAGTAATAAGTTTTTATAATGTGTGCTCCCATTTCAGCAACTAATCTTACAGCTGTTAAGAAAAACTGTGGTGTTCTTGACATGTCTTTACCTACACCAATTACCCCTAACACAGGCACCCCATATCTATTACCCATGTTTACTGCTTGAGATACATTTTGAATTGTTTGACATTCATTTTCAGAGCCGATATATGTTTGAACAGCAATACATGATGCATTCATCCTAATTGCGTCTTCTATATCAACTGCTATAACTTCTTTACTAATATCCTCGCGAAGTACTGAACTTCCTGAAGATACTCTTAATGCAATTGCTTTTTCTGACTCAGGATTAATACAAGTTCTTAAACCACCTCTTGTTGCCATTAATACATCTGCATGTTCAGCTATTGGAGGTATTGTAACATCTAATCTTTCAAGTCCACTAGTAGCACCCATAATATACCCATGGTCAAAAGCAAGCATAATAGTTCTTCCTGATTTTGGATTAAATATTTTGGATAATCTATGCTTCATTCCCCAATCGTAATTACTTGACCCCTTTAAGAAAAACCCTCCATTTTGTATTTCCTTATCTAAATAAAATTCTTTTCCTTCTTTTATCGAATCTCTATCTGCCATTTAAATCTCCTCTTTCTCTATTTTTTAAAGTAAGGTGTATAACATGGTTTATTCCAAAGTTCTATCATTTCATTATCCATTCTTCCAATACATAATTGGAAACCACCAGCTTCTTGAACTGTTAGTATTTCTCCAACCACATTAGCTACCACTTCTATATTTTTTTCTTTTAGTAAGTTATAGCATTTTCTATAAACAATTAATTGCTCCATAAGTGTAGTTGCTCCACTACCATTTACTAGAACCATTGCTTTTTCTCCATCTTTCATTTCTAAATCTTTAACTAATGCATTTGCCATAATTTCAGTAGTTTCATCAGCAGATAATAATTTTTGACGTCCACCGCCACCTTCTCCGTGTTGTCCCATACCAATTTCCATTTCATCTTCACCTAAAATAGAAATCATTTCACCAGTTGATGGATGAGTTGCTCCTGTTGCTGCTACTGCAATTGTTGCCATATTATCAGCGAATTTTTGTGCAATTTCAGTTACTTCATCAAGACTCTTGCCCATTGCTGCAGCTGCTCCTGCAACTTTATATACTGCAAAACAACCTACAAGACCTCTTCTATCATGTCCATTTTCTCTAGTTGCGTTTGAAATATCTTCTTGAGTATTAACTCTTTTAACGTTTAAACCTTCTTTTGCAGCACGTTTCATAACCATATCACCAGTAAGCATGTCTCCAGCATGATTAAGAACTACAAACAAAACTCCTTTTCCTTTATCAGCCATTCTTATAGCTTCTAAACATGGTCCAGGGCCAGGTGCAGCAAATACATCTCCAGCAACAGAAATATCAATCATTCCTTCACCAACAAAACCACTTATAGCTGGCTCATGACCTGTTCCACCTAAAGTTACAATAGTTACTCTATCAGCATCTTTAAGTTTTTTATTAACTACTAATTTTGAATCAGTTAATTCTATTAAATCTGAATTAGAAAGCGCTAAACCCTCTAATAATTCTTGAGTAAGATTTGCTGGATCATTAATAAACTTTTTCATTTTCATTTTAAATTCCCCCTTAATTAATTAAATTGCATTAATTCTAAAACTGCGCCATCCATTTTAATGAAAGCTATTGTCAATGAATCATCTATGTCTAAAGGTCCGTATAAAAGTTCATAGTCATTAATATAAGCATCTAAGCTATCAACTTTGTATGCTATGTGTACGTTTTCAACAATATCCTTATGCATTGGTGTATCTTCCTCGAACCTTAGATATTCAAATTTCATAGGATTAGTATCTGGTGATTCTATATACACCTTTAATCCCTCAGCATACTCCTCCTTATCTCTAGGCTCTTTTACTGGTACGCCTATGTGCATTATTTCCATCTCATATCCCCCTTCTTTTTATTTGGCTATGCTTATGCAAAGCCTATTCATTAAGTCCTTTTGCAATTCCTACATAAAGTAAACTAAAGGAAACTGCTCCAGGATCTTTATGCCCAATACTTTTTTCTTTCAGAGATTTTGCTCTACCAAACTTCGCTAACATATCTTTAGTATTTTCAGCACCTTCAGCTGCTGCTTTAGCTACATCATCAAAACTAGCCCCATCTTTAATAAGCATTGTTGCTGGGTAGATAGCATCCATCATAGTTTTTTCCCCTGGTTTAGCTCCTGATACTTGTGAAAAATTTTCATATGCTTTTACAAGTAAGTTTCTAACTAACTCTTCTTCATTAGAGAATTCTTCTTTAGCTCCACTAGCCATACCTTCAAAGAATGAACCCCACAAAGGACCAGCAGAACCACCACTAATATTCATCAAATCCCAAGATAAGTCATCCAAAACATCTGCTAGATCTTCATCACCAGATAGATTGTTAACATATTCTTTAATTTTATTTGCAATCTTAGCCATAGTCACACCATGGTCTCCATCTCCTGTTGCAGAATCTAATTCAGTAAGATAATGAATATTTTCATCAATTAAATCTACTGCAGGTAATAATATCTTCTTAAGAATTGATTCCATCTTAAGTCCTCCTTTCATTAATTTAACTTTGTAAATATAATATAACATATGTCATAACATTTGTAAAGTAATAATTGCAATAATTTTTTATAAAATTAAAACACCTTCTCGAGGTGTTTTCCCTGTATAAATAATAGACTTAAATTATATATTATTATGCTATCTTTTGCCTAAAACGGCTTTTGCTTTTTCATCAGTAATAATTATATGAGTTATATATCCAGTCTTAAGTGCACCTAAAACTGCTTTTGTATTTATTTCAGAAGGACAAATAGCAATAACTCTTTTTACCTTACCTAAAATATTTTTAGGTATTTGAATTGCATAATCATCGTCACTATCGATTATCCTACCATCTTTGTCAAAAAAATAAGATAAAAGCTTACCTACAGCTCCTTCCTTATGCAGCTTATCTCCAAATCGTAGTGCTGTAGCCTGGTCAGGTACAGAAGGATATGCTCCAATTGTAATAACCACAGTATCTAAATTGTTCCACAGATTCTCTATTTCTCTATAATTGTCTGTATTAGTATATAGTTCCGACTCCTGCTCTGATGTAGGAAATGCAGGTGCAAACATAAATTTAGGTTCTAAACCTGTCTTTTCTGATAATTCTCTTACTAATTCAGTAGGATGATATCCTTTATTAGGAATACTGGCACTTCCTATTAGAGGTACTATTTTACCTTCATTTGATTTATCAATAATATCCTCTGAAATTCCTCCAATAACCTCACCAATTAAATAACCCCAACCTACCCCTAATACTTTAGTGTCTTGCAGGGATTCTTTTATAAATAAAACACTTTGATTTATTATAGATTTTTCTGTGACATAGGGTGAATTTGATGTAGGAACTACAAAACCGCCATGGATATTAAAAATATTTTTTAACTGATTAAGCAGCAGCGAATTATTTTCATAAGGTTCCTTAATTTTTATTTCAACAATACCCAAATTTCTCGCTTTAGTAAGCATATTACTTATAAGCGGCCTTGAAACACCAAGTTTTTTGGCTATTTGTGATTGATTCAAATTTTCTTCATAGTATAATTTAGCTACTTGAATAAGATTGCTAGTGTCATTATCCATTATGTCTCTCCTAACATTATTTTTGACATTTGTTTATAATTAGCTTACTTTATTTACATGTAAATGTCAATTTATAATCAATTACTATTATTCTTTACGAATTGATTTGATAATATTAACTCTATTGTATATAATTTAATAAAGTAGACATATGTAATTTTAAGTCGAAATGAATTTATTAAAAAGAAGGTGATTAAAATAAAAAGATTTAATAACCCTTTAAACAGAAATAACGCTAAGTATCCAATATCTGCTCTACTCATATCCGGTGTCGTTTTTTCATTACTATCCTTTTCTTTTAATCTCTATAAAAAAAATTTATATGAAGATACTTTCGAAAACTTGAAACTATATTCAATTGAATACACAGATTTTTTTGAGAAAGAATTTAATACTAACGCAATTTATATTAGTTTACTTGGTGATTTACTTATAGATTCCATTGATTACGAAACTGGTGAAATTGACAATGAAGATTTTTCAACTATTGTAGAAAAAAGTAATAACTCTGACAATATTATAGATTCTTTATATTATATTAGCAACATCACTGGTAACGGCATAAATCATACTGGCAATATTCCTTTAGAGCAAATGCAAACGGATTTCAGAAAAAGAACATGGTATATAAATGCTCTTTTTTCACCTGAGGTAACTATTTCTGAAGTTTATAATGATTTATCTACATCAAAACCCTGTATAACAATTAGCTACAAAATAGAAAGAGAGGGAAAAAAACTTGGTGTTCTTTCTGGTGATATATTTTTAGAGAATCTAACTGATTACTATTTTAATATCACCGAAGAAGATGATTTTTGTGTCAATGTAATTTCGCCAAATGGCAGTGTAATTTTCAACGAAAATAAATCTTCTGTTGGAAAATCTTTTTCTTCAGTATTTGATGAAGGAAATCCCACTAGTCAATTAATAGATAAAAACCTATCTTGGGAAAATATATTAGAAAACACTTACGGTGATGTCGAATTTATTAGTTTTATGAACGAACACGTATACAGTCACTATAATACTAGTAGTTTACTTGGTTGGAAAGTTTTTTGCATAGCCAAAAACTCAACTATTATAAAAGACTTAAACCAATTTCTATTAATTTCAATACTTATAGGCATATTATCTTGTTTTATTATAATATTAATTTTCTATCTTTATTTCAACTATACAGATAACTATGATAAAGCAACTGGTCTTATTAATCTAAATCAATTCTTTAAATATATAAAATTAAAATATTCATTATCAAAAAATATAAAATTATTATTTGTAAGCATAAGTAATTTAGATATTGTAAAATCCCAAATGGGTGATACCTCTGTTAACGATATATTAAAATCATATTCTAATGTTTTAAAGTCAATAGTAGGTAAAGAATCAAAAATAGCTCTTGGGAATGAGAAAATTTTTATTATATCCTTTTATACTGATAAGAACAAAGATGAGCTAAAAGAAATAACAAATAATATTATAAAAGAAGCAACATCCATAAAAGTTAAAACAAAAGATGATTTTTTATCTCTTGATTCTACATTCCTATTAATAGATTTTCCAATTAAACATATTAAAGATCTTAGTACTAATATTCAATTAGCTGAAAATATTATCCAAAAAAAGCAATCTAATATATCAGAGTTAACTATACTAAATTTCAAAGACTTAGTACAAGAATCTAATGATACGAATATAAAACTAAAAACTATTAAAAAAGCTATAAATAATGACAGTATTGTGCCTTTTTATCAACCTATTTATAATATTAATAAAAACACTGTAGCAAAATATGAAGTTTTGATGAGAATTAAAACTAATGAAGAGTATTTAGCTCCCTATCCATATATCTTGATTGCAGAAAAATTTAATTTAATTGATGAACTAGATATGATTGTCTTAGAAAAAGCACTGAAATACAAAACGGAAATAGATCCAATGGACAAATTGGTCTTTTCCTTCAATGTTTCTGGTAACTGTTTAAATGATGATTACCATTTAAGCAAAGCATCAGCTCTTATCGATAGCTATAAAATTAATCATAAAAATATAGAATTTGAAATAACTGAAACCAAAAGTATTAATAATCTAGACTTTTTAGTACAAACTATAACTAAATATAATGCCAAAGGCTACAGTTTCTCAATAGATGATTTTGGAGTTGCCTATTCAAACATTGAGTATATTAAAAGGATACCTTGTACTTCTGTAAAAATAGATGGTTCATTCATTAAGGATATCAATGTATCTAAAGAAAACTTATATCTAGCTACTGCTATGGTTTCTATGGCAAAAGCATATCATAAAAAGACCGTTGCAGAATTCATTGAAAACAGAGAAGTTCTTGATACCGTAAAAAAAATTGGTGTAAACTATGGACAAGGTTTCTATCTAGGTAGACCCTCACAATATATTATTTGAACTAAACTAATTTACTTAGCTAAAATTATAATATAAATAATATTCTAAAATATAACCTTATTGTTAAATACCCCCCACTTACTATGTTGAAGTGGGGGGTATTTATTTAATATTCCTAACAGAAAAGTTTATCCAGGCTATCAAAGTCCAACCGACCTCTTATTATTACCAAATTATACATATAAACAATTAAATATACTCATACTCTATTGCTCCTTGTCTACCTTGTTTTCTTCACTTGCTTCCTGAATTTTTTTAAAAATCTTTTGCATCATCAAAGAAGTTATATATGCATAAAGGCTCACTGAAACCATTATAAATATAGGTGCAATGTAGAGTATAAAACTTCCTACTAATAATAATGCTACTGAAGCAAGAGTTACGAGTGCGTACTTTATCCATAGCACAAAGGAAGTTTTAATTGCATTCTTTATTGTGATATGGAACCTTGATACCAATGGATATATGTATATATTTATAAGTACCAAATTTATTAGTAAAAATACTTGTATAATTACTATCCAATTTATTTTTCCAGCCATATCATACATAGTTCTAATATTGAATATTAAAAGTAGCAAAAGTAATAGAGATGCTACACCGATAATAGTTCCTTGTTTAAAGTTTTCTTTAAAACTCTTCCAAAAGTCTGCTATAACATAATATCCTTCTTTTCTAACCATCTTACCCGTTACTGAATATAGCGCAGTGGTAGATGCCCCTATAGTAAATATAGGTATTGAAAAAACAAACCAAAGAATATTTAGCAAAATTATGTCAAATACTGCTGTTCCTATACTAAAAAAGGCACTATCTACACCAAAAAATTCTTTCATACACAATCACCTCTAGTTTTCGTCAATTAGTCTTTTAATATGATTTTATACTATATTGTTTGTTTTTTCAAAATTATTTTATATATCCTAATAATACTGTAACATTATGCTTTATTTTTTTGAATAATAATTACCCATATCATTTATGTGAAATTATATGAAATATCGTTTTTTTGAGCTTTTACTAGAAATTTTTCTCTTTCCTATGTTTTAAACTCAAATTCACCTATTTATTTTTATAATATGCTATAATTTAAATCTATTAAGTATTAATTTATTAAAGGAGTGAAATATTATGTTATATAACACATATGGGAAAACTGGAAAGAAAGTATCCGCAGTTGGTTTTGGTGGAATGCGTTTTGATACCAATAAATCTATAGAAGAAAATGCTCAATTGGTGCGCTATGCAAATAGCAAAGGCATCAACTACTTCGATACAGCTCCAGGGTATTGCAATGACACAAGTGAACTAATATACGGTGAAGCATTCAAAAATATGCCTGGACAATTCTATGTGTCTACCAAAGGTATGCCAACAAAATTTGATACAGCTGAAAAAGCCATTGCTGCAGTTAAAAAATCTATAGAACGCTTAGGTGTTAAAAAAATCGATTTTTATCATATTTGGTGTATTAGAAAAAAAGAACACTATGAATTAGCTATGAAACCAGGTGGACAATATGAAGGATTATTGCAATGTCAAAAAGAAGGACTTATAGATCATATTGTTTTATCTTCCCACCAAACTGGAAATGAAGTAAAAGAAATCCTTGAAGACAAGAAGATTGACGGAGTTCTACTAGGTGTTAATATTTTAAACTTTCCTTATCGTTGGGATGGAGTTCAAACAGCCTATGATATGGGGTATGGTGTAGTTGCTATGAATCCTCTTAGTGGTGGTGCTATACCAAAACACGAGAAAGAATTAGCTTTCTTAACAGACGGAGATGAAACAGCCACTGAAGCAGCTTTACGTTTCATAATTTCATGTCCTCAGATAACTATAGCTCTAAATGGGTTTACTACAAAAGAACATATAGATACCGCTTGCCGAATTGCAGATGAGTCAAAACCATTTACAGATGAAGAAATAGAAGCTATAAGCAAAAAAGTGGGTGCTTCTATGAATGAAGCTTGCACCGGTTGTGGCTATTGCAACGTATGTCCAAAAGGTATTGCAATACCAAGCTTTATGCAAGTTTATAATGAAAAACATGTTTTTAATAAAACAGAAGAAGAAATGAAATCTATTCTTAGTAGTTCATACGATTGGGGCCTACTAGCCGGCAAAAAAGGAACTGCTGAAGAATGTATAAGTTGTGGTTTATGCGAGAGAGAATGCACACAACATTTACCTATTATAGAGAGACTTAAAGAAATTAGTAAATGGTCGTAAAACACATATTGAAGAGCTTATTTTTATAGTGTCTTTTCAAGTAATAAAGAGAGGTAATACTATGCTAAAAATTAATAACTTGTCTTACTCATTTCCACAAAAAGACCTATATAATAAGATTTCCTTTACATTAGAAGAAGGTCAACATTGCGCTTTTATAGGAACAAGTGGTAGTGGAAAAAGCACACTGATAGATATAATTATGGACCCAGAAAAATATACTTTTGATGGCGAATTAGAGATTGACCCAGATTGTAGGATTGGATATGTAAGTCAGTTCTCAGAATTAGACAAAACAAATGCAACTACAGTTTTAGAATATATAGGTGAAGAATTCATTAAGCTTCAAAATGAAATAACAAATATCTGTACCCAAATGGAAACATCTTCAGATATTGATTCTTTGCTAGAAAAGTACCAGCAAACCTTAGACGCATTCAATGCCATTGATGGCGATGATTTTGAAAGCAATATTAATAAAAAATTAAGTCTTGCAAACTTAACAAAGTACAAAGACAGATTGATATCTGAACTTAGTGGTGGAGAATTTAAGCTTATTCAAGTAATTAAGGAAATGCTTAATAGTCCTGGATTAATGATTATGGATGAGCCCGATGTATTTTTAGACTTTGAAAACCTTAATTCTCTTAAAGATCTAATTAATTCTCACAAAGGAATAATGCTAATCATTACACACAATAGATATCTACTTAATAATTGTTTCAACAAAATTATACACCTTGAAAATATGGAGCTCCAAGAGTTTGATGGAAGATATATTGATTATAACTTCTCATTACTTCAAACTAAAATCGAACTGCAAGAACTAGCTATTGCTGATGATGAAGAAATCAAGAGAAACGAAAAACTTATCCATAAATTGAGAGATATCGCAACTGATAGAACTGAATCTGCTAAAGGAAAATCTCTAAGAGCTAGAGTTAAAATTCAAGAGAGATTAGAAGCACGTAGAATCAAAACACCTTTTGTAGAGATTAAACAACCTCATATCAATTTAACTACAAACAATAAAATTGAAGAAACTATTGCTTTAAAAGTTACTGACTACAGTGTCTCCTTTGATGAGATGCTTTTAGAAGAAGTTAACTTTGAGATTAAATCTACTGATAAAGTAGCTATTATAGGTTCAAACGGTGCTGGTAAAACTACGCTGCTCCGAGAAATCTTTAAAAACACTAGTGATTCCATTGAAGTAAATTCTGATATCAAAATGGCTTATTTATCTCAAAATCAAGAAGAAATACTAAATGTTTCTAACACAATACTCCAAGAATTTTTAGATGCTGGTTTTGAAACTCATAGTGATATTAAGGACTATATTTTAGACTATGGTTTTGAAGGCGAAATCCTTAATGAAAAGATAGAAACTTTGTCCGGTGGCGAAAAGACTATACTTCAACTAGCTAAGGTTTCTGCTAGTAGGGCAAATTTTTTACTTCTAGATGAACCCACAAGCCATCTAGATACCTATTCTCAAATAGCACTTGAGGAAGCTATAAAAAAATATAATGGTGCTATTCTAATGATTTCTCATGATTACTACTCTATAGTAAACTGTATGGACTATGTTTTAATCATCGAAAATAAAACAATTAGAAAAATGCGCATGAAAAAATTCAAAAAAATGATTTATGCAAAGCATTTTGATAGAGACTATTTAGAACTCGAAGAAAAGAAAAAATCTATTGAAACAAAAATAGAATTAGCTTTAAAAAATACTGATTTTGAACTTGCACAAGTTTTATCTCAAGAATTACAAGAGCTAATTAAATTAATATACAACTAATATTTTTTTGTGATTAATATTTCCAAGTAAAAATCCAGTGCTCAATTCTGAAGCTGGATTTTTTTGTTTTGCTATATATTTTATTAACCTTTAATGGCATAGTGTTAAATGCTTCTGAGCAATGCTAGCTTACTTATAATACTTATTGAAAAAGTTTACAATAAGATGTATAATTTAGAAAATGATTTTCATATAAAAACATATTCTCAATATATTTTTATTGTAGCCAATAATTGGACAAGTCTAATTTAAGTTTTCTATAAATATATCAGCGAATAATTATTTTAAAAACATAAAAAACTGCAATTAAAAAAAGCAGGAAGGAATGGTTACTCTATGAATACAAAGGTATCGGCACAAGAACGAATTTCTTATACCGGTGGATTGCTAGGCCAAAATATGCTATACAATTTTATGGCTATGTTCATCATGTTTTTTTTCACAGATATACTAGGTATACCAACTAAAAGCGTAACAATCATTGTTGTAATCGCAAGTTTATGGGATGCTATTAATGATCCGCTCATGGGATTAATTACAGATCGCACAAATACAAAATGGGGTAAGTTTAGACCCTATTTGATTTTTGGGCCTGTAATAATTGGCATTACCACTATACTATGCTTTGCAAATTTTGGTGGCTCCAAAACAGGTACAATTTTGGTAGGAGCTATTTCTTATATACTTTGGGGAATGTCTTATACCGTATGCGATATCCCTATTTGGGCAATTTCATCTGTAGTTTCCCCTGACCCTAACGAAAGAAATAAGATGATCTCATTAGGTAAAATCGGAGGAACTATCGGTACTGTAATCGTGTCTGTTGGTAGTGTATCACTGTTAACTGCTATGGGTGGTGAGCGTACTTTAAGTGCCTATACTAAATCAGCAACTTTAATTGCTATTGTTGGATGTGTTTTGATGATTATAGCAGGTTTTACACTAAAAGAGCGAATTAGGCCTGCAAAAGAGGCAGTTCATTTCAGACAGAATATACATACAATTACTGATAACAAGCCGCTTCTAGCACTTATGGTCTCTTTACTTCTAGCAAATATGGTCATTAATATTCGTCAAGTAAGCCAAGTATACTTTACTCTTTATGTTTGGGGCAGCGCAAGTTATATAACTCAAGTTGGTATTAGCCTAATCATTGGCATGTTACTTGGATTAATTATCTCACCTAAACTTATTCAACATTTTGATAAAAAGAAACTCTTTATTGTTTCTTGCATAGCAGGAGGGCTATCGAGTGCTATTCCATTTATAGTTGACCCTGCATCTATCTCTTTAGGCCTTGTATTTTTAGGCATCAGTTTTGCTTTTACTGGTGTAATCTCTATTGTTAGTACAGCAATGTTAATGGATGCTATTGATTATTCCGAATGGAAATTAGGTTTTCGTGGTGAAGGAATTGTTTTTTCAACAAACACTTTTCTTAACAAACTTAGCGCTACAATATCAAAGGCTACTCTTGGTATTGCCATGACGGCCATGCATTATATTAAAAACATGGAAATTAATCCAACTATCCAATTCGGTTTCAGCTTAATCATGTATATTATTCCGGCGCTATGTTTCCTACTAACTATAATCCCTTTACTTTACTATAAAATGTCGTCTTGTCAAGTGAAGGAAATCCGAGAACAGCTAGAAATGCGACGTGTTGCTGCAAAATAAATTATTGAAAGGATGCTATATATATGGATATTTCTAAATTTTTCTCTCCACCTGATATTACAAACATTAAAAGTGCACTATGTATTCAGCCACACCCCGATGACAACGAAGTTGGTATGGGCGGTATAATAGCCTCTCTTGTTAAAAAAGGCTGCACAATACACTATTTGACCGTTACCAATGGTGACCTTGGACTGCTAGACGAAGCATTTACCCATGAATCTTTGGCTACATTTCGTCATGACGAAACCATTGCTGCAGGTAAAAAACTTGGTGTTTCAGAATTTCATTTTCTTAATTACCCCGACGGTTCACTAGAAAGTATACCTGAACTTGCCGGTAAAATTGCTGAATTGATACGTACTATAAAACCAGAAGCTATTTTTTGCCCTGACCCTTGGTGCACTTATGAAGCACATAATGATCATATCATAACTGGGAAAGCTGCTGCTCAAGCATTTATCAATAGCTCATTAATAAAATATCCTCGTGGCACTACAACTACACCTTGGCAAGCTGGCGCTATAGGATATTATTTCACAGCCAAGCCTAATACAGTTATAGACATTACAGAGACCTTCGAGGATAAATTCACTGCTCTTGCAGAACATAAGACACAAATCAACGATGAACTACTTGGACTCTTCAAACTCTATTTTCAAATGCGTGGTGAAAAACTTGCCTTAAATCAGCCATTTTCTCTAGGTGCAGGTCTTAAAGTTTTAAGTCCAATGCACATGCATTGTTTTGTTGAAGCCAGTGAAATTTAGAGAAGTACTTCATTATTAATTGTTTGTTTTTGCACATAAATAAGAACCTCTTTATTTCGAGGTTCTTTGTATTTTTTGTTTTTTATAGAAATGTTATTAGAAATAGCTACGGATACTTTAATGTTCTTTTTTCTCTATCTCTGTAACGCATTTTGTTTTGACTTTTTCAACAAGATATTGGAGAGCATCAATAACGTGTGGTCTAATATCCCCACCAATAAGTATATACATAATATCATCACCAACTTCAAGCATACCTTCATTAAACCACAGCCTTATATAATAGATGCCTTCCATTTCATATGTTTCTTTAATTGCTTCATCTACTTTTTCTTGATTAAAAGAAAATTCCATGCCATTAACTATTGAACCATCCTCAATACCAAGGCGTACCTTAGCTTTTGGTGTTTGTCTTACAACGCCATTATGAACTAAATACATACCGACTTGTAGTGCCTTTGGGTCCTCTTTAGCTTCTTTTAACCACTGATCCATTGATGGTGATATTTTTTTCATTTTTTATCCCCCCATGATTTTATAATAAACATAAGATTACTAGCACTTTTATCTATTAATGTGCCAGGTACTTTAAATGATATCCAAATTATTATATCATAAAATAACTACTCTGAAATTTAGCATTACAATTACTAAGACAAAAAACTCCATCATTAAATACCATACGCAGTTCTGTTAATTATATTTTATAAAATTTTAAATTTATCCATAATTGGTAAGTACCTTACCAATTAGTTAATACTTCCTCAATACAATTAACTATTTCTTTACGTTTACCCTCATCCAATGCATCAGGATGAGGGCTTGCAAATCTACCTGTATCATTGTCAAAATACTTTCCTGAAGCATCTTTGAATTCATCAGATAAAGCTGCACGGCTCAAAATATCTGCTCCTATTCTAAGATCATGACCTGCTGTACCATAGGCTTTCTTCACCATTTTACTTCCTAAAAAGGACTTTGGATTGACAGCAATCACTGACGGTCCTTCTACACCATTCTTGAAATCTTTTGCCATCTGAAATGACCACATAGTTAGAGCAAGTTTACTTTGTGCATAGGCATCACCATCAGACATTCTTCCACCTTCAGCTAGTATGCCTATATCTACCGGAGATTGAGCTGCTGATGAAAGATTAACAACACGACCTGATGCATCCATTATAGGAAGCAACAGTTTTGTCAACAAATATGGTGCAATTGTATTTACAGCAAAACGTAGTTCCAATCCATCTTTTGTTATTGTATCTTCTGAAACAAATACTCCTGCATTATTTATTAATACATCTATTTTATTGTATTTAGCCATAATAGTCTCTGCCATAGTTCTGATATCACCCATATTAGAAAAATCTGCAACGAATCCATCAATTTCTGCATCTTTATCTATATCCTGAAGTAATACTTTTACTCGTTCAACTTTTTCAGAGTTTCTTCCATGAACAACAACTTTATGTCCCATCTCAACCAACATTTTTGCTGTTTCCAACCCGATACCATCTGTACACCCTGTAATCAATATTGTTTTACTCATAATATCCTCCTTTTTTCTAACTATTGTTCAACTATTGTTTAACCATCGTTTAACTATTGTTTAACCATCGTTTAACCATCGCTCAACTATTGTTTAACTATTGTTTAACTATTGTTTAACTATTGTTTAACTATTGTTTAACTATTGTTCAACTATTGTTCAACTATTGTTCAACTATTGTTCAACTATTGTTCAACTATTGTTCAACTATCGTTTCCCCATCATTAAAAATCTTCACTCTAAATAGCGTCTCTTTCCAAAACACTATTTAATAAATCATCATCCAACTCCATAATTTTCTTATCGATTACGTCAAGGATTTCCTGTTTATACTTTAGTTGTGCACTAACAGGAACTAGATTATAATTATGACTTCCAAAAAAATAAGCATCCTCAAACTCAAGCAGACGTAGTAGCATTTTTTCTTCTTCGAGCTTCTCAAGTTCTGTACAATCTACAAATTCTCCTTTGTCACGCAAAACTTCTAGTTCACTTCCTTTTGTAACTGAAGTAGGCATAACAGAAACCATATACGGTGGGAAGGTATTAATAAGCTTAGCTGTTTCCTCTATATGAATTTTACCATTTCCTTTGCCTGCAACTCCTGTCATTAAAAGGGCATCCCATTCAAAACCTGCATCAGTGAGTTTTTTCAAGTTTTCATAAGCTTCCTCTTTAGTGAACCCTTTGTTCATCTGTTTTAGCGCCGGGTCATAAGCAGATTCTAATCCTATATGAAGCTGATTGTATTTCAGGCTTCTTAGTTTTTTTAAGTCTTCAAGACTTTTATTCTTTAAATTCTTAATAGAAGCATAACAAGTAATTGTTTCTATCTCTGGGAAGTAACTATTTATTTTTTCACCTATTTCAATCAATTTTGCCGTTGACAAAACAAAAGGTTCTCCGTTAACTAAGAATATTCTTTTTATGGAACGCCCTCTACTTTTGAGTTCTTGTAAATCTTCCTCAACATAATCCTTTGGTGATATAGAAAAACATGTATCTCTATACATTGTGCAAAAAGTGCACTTATTATGTGAACAGCCAACGGTTACCTCAAGCAGGTCTGTTGCACCTTCAACTGGATGTCTGTATACTTGTCCTGTATAATGCATAATATCTCTCCTTTTCTTACTTAATTTTTAAATGTTAATCTCTGTTTTACCATATAGCTGATATTTATGTTATTAATAAACAACGTTTTAATTTTAATGTTATTTTCAAGTCAGCTCTTACCCATATTATATTGAGGTACAGAAAGCAAAACAAGTACTGACTTTATTGTCAGTACCTTTTTTATGCCGTAAAAGAAAAAAACCGCATCACTTAAGGTACGGTTTTAACAATGTTCATCATTATATTTATTTTGAAACTGAATTTCACCATAATCGAAATCTTTATTGTAGATTTTTGCCCACTCACCTAGGTCAATTATAATGGGTGATAGCGTCTTACCTCTTTCTGTTAAAAAATATTCAACTTTAGGTGGATTCTCATGATAGTCTTTCCTTTCGATAATCTTATGCTCCTGTAGTTCCCTTAACTGTCTCGCTAAAACCCTTTCATTCACATCTGGAATCAATCTTTTAAATTCTCCGAACCGTATAACTGGGATATTACTTAGATGATATACAATAAGAGGTTTCCATTTCCCTCCAACGATATCCAATGCTAATTCGATATTACAATGAAATACCTTATTCTTATTGACTGCCAATTTAGATCCCTCATTTCTTCAATATTATTTATCAGGATTGATACCCGTCCACGCCTTGTCTAATTCTTCAGACTCCATTTCCATATCTAATGTCATTAGTTCTTCTAAATTTTCCATTTGTTGTTTATAAATTGAAATATAGTTCTCCAAACTTTCTTTATGTTTTTTATGTAATTCAGGTATCATATCATCATCGTGCTTTCTAAAAATACGCATAAGGCGATATGCATCATAAGGGTCTCTGCCAATAAGCTTAAGCACATCTTGCCCCATAGTAAGAGCAGTTCCAGATGTCTCTCTTCTAACCTGTGTCACATTCATATCCATAAGTTCATAAACCGAGCTCATATCTGATGCATTAGCTACAATTTTAAGATGAGGGTAATACTTATTTACTAATTCCACTAATTTTCTGGATATTTCAACATCGCTCATTGTAAGTATGAGAAGTTCAGCTTCCCCTGCACCAGCAGCTTCAAGCAAATCAAGTCTTGTAACATCACCATAATATACCTCAAAACCAAATTTTCTAAGAAGGTCTATCTTCGCTGCATCATGATCTAATATAACAGGTTTTACCCCTGCCGATAATAAAAAACGTCCTATATCCGTACCCAATTGGCCAAAACCGGCTAGTATTATTTTGTGTCCTGTTTCTTCTATACTATCCATTTCACCCTTTGTCGTTTCCTCTACTTTTTTACCATCAAATATTTTTTCATATATCTTGAATATTACAGGTGCAAGGAACATAGAAATTGCAACAGCTGATATAAAAGGCTCTGTTATTTCCGCTTGTAGTACACCATTTGTTCTTGTAAGTTGGAATAATACAAAAGCAAATTCTCCTCCCTGAGCAAGAGAAATAGCAAAAAATGATTTGTCTTTCTTCTCCATTTTAAATAAATGACCAATAATGAAAAGCACAATAAACTTTAAGACAATTAAACCTACTGTTATACCTAGAATCAACAAAATGTTATGTCCAATCAAAGTAAAATTAAGGCTTGCTCCTATGGATATGAAGAAAATTCCAAGCAACAATCCTTTAAAAGGTTCTATATCACTTTCAAGCTCATGTCTATACTCACTATCAGCAAGAACTACACCTGCAATAAAGGTACCGAGAGCAGGCGACAAACCAACTACAGTCATAAGCAGCGAAATCCCTACCACCATTGCTAATGCAGCCCCTACAAAAATCTCTCGTACATGAGTTTCTGCAATTGCTCTAAAGATTGGTCTACTTGCATACTTCCCAATTATAAAAACAGTAAATATAGCAAGAAATATAATAATAAGTTGAATATATCCCGGTAAACCCGTTATGTCAATCAACGCAGATTCTATATGCTCGCCTTCACTATGTGCGCCTGTAGCAAGAAGAGGCATTAAAGCAAGCATAGGTATCACTGCTAGATCTTGAAATAGTAATACTGAAAATATTGACCTACCGGCTGTTGTATTCATAAGCCCTTTTTCTTTAAGGGTCTGCACCACAATTGCCGTAGATGAAAGTGCAAGAATAAGTCCTACAGCAAGAGCTTGCTGCCATGGTAAGAAAATATATGAAACTAACCCAATAGCTATAGCTGAAAAAATCACTTGCGCACCGCCCATACCAATAATAGGTACACGCATCTCCCATAATAATGAAGGTTTCAATTCAAGACCTACTAAGAAAAGCATCATAACAACACCAAACTCTGTAAAGTGCATTACAGATTCAACATCTGCAATCAGTGAAAAACCAAAAGGTCCAATTACAATTCCTGCTATAAGGTATCCAAGCACAGAACCTAACCCAAGTTTTTTTGCAATAGGAACTGCTATTGCCGAAGCTGCCAAAAATATAAAAAGTTGCAATAAAAATAATTCCATTATCTATTCCCTCCTAATGATATTATCTAAATTTGCACTACAATACTTGACTTCTTTAGCTTTTTCCATATTTACACTATTTTCTCGCAAAGCAACGATAAATCTACGATAGTTTTCTGCATGTAACCTTACTTTTTCTTCTGGTAATCCTCTGTGGATGCCTAGTACTGTAAAAGGAGGAATCCAATCCATTTTACATAAATTCACCATTGCCCTATAAGGTGAAGTTAATTCTGCGAAGGTGAATAAATTATCTCCATCCTTCTGATAAGAACTATCATCACCACCTGCTGTTATTGCTTGAACTAATAATTTACCTTTTAATGCATTACCTTCCTTTCCATATGCCCAACCATGTTCCAAAACAAGGTCTTGCCATTCCTTTACAATGGATGGTGCTTGATACCAATAGAACGGATACTGAAATACTATAATATCATGTTCTTCACATAGCTGTTGCTCTCTCTTTACATCGATCATAAAATCAGGATAGTTCGCATAAAGGTCATTGATAGTTACCCCTTCAAGATTTTGTATTGCATTTCTTAGGGCTATATTAATTTTCGACTTCGATTTTGCCGGATGTGCAAAATTAATTAGAATCTTCTTCATTAGCATTCATATAAGCAACTGCCTACTTTCCTCCTTAAATCAATTACTCAATTTCAAAATGATAAATTAAGTTCTTAATCATATTATATGTTTATAAATAATATACAACAAGTACTTACTTTTTTGTCAGTAATATATTATGTAGAAATATTAGTCCTGTTTGACGCCTTACCACCTATGAATTATTTTATGTTAATAGATTTATAAAAATACAATAAAGTACTAAGAACCCCACAATAAGTCTCTATTGTAGGGTTCTATGAAAAATCTATTATTTATTTTTTTATTGTAATACAGAAAGTTTTTCATCCATATTTGCTAAACTATCATTCATATGCTCTAGTATTGAATCAAGAGCAGCTAAAACAGCATCTTTATCTCCAGCTTCTATAGCCTCTTGAAGTTCATCCCATGAATTTGCTGGTCTATCGTTGTCCTCGTCCTTAGCTTCTTTAGAACCATTACCTCTTCCATCTATTTTGTCACCTTTAGTTTCTTGCATTTCTTCTCTTGTGATTTCTCCGCTTTCAACCTTTTCTCTTAAGGCATCTCTTTCTTCCTGTAAAGCATCTCGGGAATTTGACAATTCTTCTTGTACTGCTTCGATTTCATCAATAGAACCAGGTACTAGTGCCTCTGCATCTTCTAGTATTGCAGCTTGAGTTTCTTGTCTTTCAATTCTTTTACCTTCCCTATCTTCAGAATTCAAAGAGCCACCTTTTCCACCTCTTCCGCCTCTTCCTTCAACTCCTTCTTGTCCTTCTCCTTGAGTCATTTGTGTAGTAGTTGTATCCCCAGTATTATCAGTTGAAGTAGCATTACCTGCTGCAAAAACAGTTGAAGATCCTAATATTGTTAAAGCGATTGTTCCCGGTATTATAAATTTTTTGATATTTTTCATTTTCAAACACTCCTTTTATTTTTATAGTTTTTTTAATTTCTAATTTCTAATTCGTATTATCTATGTTTTTTGGGGATGTATCTTATGGGTTAATAATAATACTAGAATATCAAGAAATTATGAAGATTTATAATTAATAAAAAAATTGTTCTAAATAAAAAAATATAAAACCAGAAAAAGTATCTTTATTTAACTAGTGGAATAATAAAAGCAACACAACCAAAGAAAAAAAACAATCCTCCAATAAATGCAACTATATTACTAGCCATAAAGCTATCATACATATACAAAATACTACATATAGTAAAAAGTATCCAACCACTAATGTGAAAATGCTTCTCCTTCATTTTTATAATCCCTTCTCTTTTATTATATCTATTAAAGATTTAACCAAAACCACTTTATCCCCTTCAATTTGATGCAATCTATTATATTCCGTATCAATTCCTATAAATTCCGCACCTGAAGCTTTTGCAAAATTGTAATCATTAACACTATCACCTACAATTAAAAGTTCATCTTTACTAATTCCTACCAGTTCACAAAATCTATCAGCCATGTCCGTTGAAGGTTTTGCTCTCATTTCACCATCATCTGCTCCAATAAATGAAAAATACTGAAATATTTTTGCCTGACATAAACTATGAACTGCTGAAGATTTGGTATCTGCAGTTGCAATACCTAAATAGTACCCTTTTTTATAAAAATAGTCTAATGATTCCGCAACACCATCTAGTAAATTGACATCAATGTCTGCAAAAATAGCTACTTTTTCAAATATATCAAAAATTTCTTCAAAAACATTATCATTTATATTATCAGCATCTAAATGCTTCACCCATAACTCAATTATTTTTCTAGTTGAAACATACTGAATTACGCTCTCAGGTAAAAATCCTTCTTCAGTATAACCAGATATTCTTTTCAAATTCTGTATTTCTTCCCTTTTTAAACCGATTAACTCTTCAATCTGCTTAAAAACTTCTTTCATTATTCCATGCCACATACTTTCAAATTCTATCAATGTTCCATCTTTATCAAAAAGAATTCCTTTAATCATTTATAAAATTAAACTCCTTTATCAATCTGTCTAGTTTATATATATCACTATTTCGGCGCCCTTTGTAAATTGGATTAATAAAACCAATAACATGTCCTTTTATATCATATAACCCAAATCTCAACCACCAATAGTCTATATCTTTCAATAAAGAAGTATTTTTAACTAAATTGGCTCTCTTATTCTCATTATTCATATTCACTGTTTTAATAACTTCTCCATTAAGTATAAATTTTCCTATATACTCTTCATGCACATACTGGCTCCCAAAATTTTTTATCTCCACATAGTACTCTATATTATCCGTAGTACGCACTTCCTCACCAGGTAGTATTTGTCCATTATTAATGATTACATCTAACTCTTCATAACGAGTAACATATGCATTGCCCTTTTTTATCCCTTCAATTACATTATCAACGGATAATCCATTACAAAATACATAAGTAGAAGGGTCACCATAAATGCTAGGTTGTTTTGCTCCTTCATAAAAATCATTAATTTTATTATGACTATCGCTACCTCCTATACCATAAATATTCCATCCTATATTCCACAGAAAATCTAAAAATGCCACTGCCTTATCATTGGCTTCTTGACTACTTGGATAAGTAGGATCACATATAATTTCAATGGTATTTATTTTTCTAATATCAAAATTTTTTTCAGTAAAACTCCATTGGTCTAAAAACATATGATTAATGGATATATTAGAATAAGGATGATGTTTCTCTACAACCTTATTCATTAATTCACTAGTATCCTTTATTTGGTGAATACAATCCCCAAACAAATCAGGTTCATTTATTCTATGAATGTTGATATGACCGCTTGGTAATGTAAATTCAAAAGATGGCACCATCAATATATCCATCTTATTAAATCCAAAAGGTATACAATTATGGTCTGTCAACGCCATAAAGTCTAACCCCTGCTGATTTAAAACATTTCTTGCTTCTTCTCCACTTTGAGCACCATCTGAATAGACAGTATGTCCATGAAAATCACCTTTATAATATCTTTTCTCTTTATTTATTATTTCATTAAAATTCAATAATTCACCTTGTTTATGGAACCAAGGTATTTCTTGGAATACAGATTCACTTAATTCCTTAATAAGCTTCTCTTTAAAAGATTTACTTAGAGATGTTTCGACAGTTAAACTAATACTCAACTCTTCAGTAATTTTATATGGTTCTAACATAACTACAATAAAATGATATACTCCATTTTTTAATGAATGTGCTAATCCATTCATAGTTGTTTTAACTTCACTATAATAAATTTTATTAATAAAATTATGATACCCATAGAATATTTCACCAATGAAAACATTTGAAGGATTGTATACTCGGATAAATGCATTCATTTCTTTAGAAAATTTAGCTTCAATAAATAATTCGTCTACACAATCATTTACCTCAATTGAAATTTCAATTATTCCTGAACCAATATCTTTTTTAAGTTCCAATACAATCACCACCTATACTATTTTAGAATAAATTAGGGAGCATACGCTCCCTAATTTTATTAGTTCAATTTATCTAATTCTCGTTGTGCTTCTTCCGCAGCTACATCAAGAGCTTCTTTAGCAGAAATATTTTCAATTTCAACTTTGTCTACAGCATCATTTAAGGCATCTCTAATTGCTCCACCAGTTGGGTCAATGAACTCTGGTATTGCATATTCATCGATTTGTTTTAATGCAGCATCTGCATCAGGATTTGATGCTAAATATTCTTGATAGGAAGATAAATCTAATACAGAATTTCTTACTGCTGCATAACCTGTAGCAATTGAGAATTTAGCTGTGTTTTCAGTATTTGTAGCAAAAGTTACGAATTCTGCCGCTCCTTTCTTTTGTTCTTCAGATAGATTATCACATTTAGGAATATAGTACATTAAACTATAAAAATATGGTGATGGATCATTATCCTTCCATCCAGGTTGATTCACTACTGCAAATTCATTTTTGTGCCCCTCTTCAACAGCATTTTTGACAGCATCTAAAGCAATTGCATAATCTCCTGGAGAACCTGTATATCCTAATGACTTACCATAAACCCAGTCATCCATTGTTTTATACCAATATTCCCATCCTTGTCCACCTGAATGAATTGTCATTATTTTATCTTCATGAATCCATTTACGAATTTGCTCTAAAACTTCCACCCATTCCTCTGAATTAATTGTTACTGTTTTACCATCTTCTGAAATATAATCTCCACCTATACTTGCTACTATATCTGCAATATTGTCAGGTCCCCACATAGGTTCCCATATATATTCAATACTATTAATATTTGTGTCCATTCCAATTATATCTTTGCTTAATTCAGCTAATGATTGCCACGAAGATAAATCATCAACATCTTTACCAGCTTCATCAAGAATTGATTTATTGTAGTACATTACCTGAGATGTGCCATAAGCAGGTGCAAAATACATCTTATCTTCCATAACTGCTGCCTTCATAAATCCACTAACAATATCATCCTTATCATAATTTTCAGGCATATAATCTTCAAAAGCTTCTACTAAACCTTTATTATAAAAAACATCATAAGAACCACCTGCAACTAATGCCGGTGTTTGTTTAGCCGCATATCCAGCCTGAAGTTTTTCATCAATTTCAGAATAACTCCCTATAACAACAGGTTTTACTACATATTTGTCTTGAGATGAATTGAATTCTTCAATAATTTCGTTCATTCCATCGCCTAAACCACCACCTAGTGCATGCCAAAATTCAACTTCTACAATCTCACCATTACCTGAAACCTCTGCTTCTTCATTTTCTGAATTGTTATTTGTAGCTGTTGTGCAACCTGTTAAAAACATTGTCACTAATAATATGATTGATAAAATTCGTTTCATTATTATTCCTCCTGGTATTTTATTTAACCTGTTTTAAATAATTCTTTTATTTTAAGCCACTATCCTGTTTTATTCCTGTAATAAACCACTTTTGGCAAATCATAAATACAATAATTACTGGTACAATGGTAACAGTACTAGCTAGCATTACCTCTGCCCAATTCATGCCATAGGCCCCATCTTGAATAAAGAACTGTCTTAACCCTTGAGATATGAGGTATTTCTCTTCACTTTTAACCATAATGCTAGGCCACATATAGTTATTGTATTGCTGAACAAAAGTCAGAACAAAAACAGTATAGAAGGCTGATTTATTTAACGGGAATACTACATGCAGTAATATCTTAAGGTGTCCTGCACCATCAATTCGTGCAGCTTCAATATAATCTTTACTCATCTTCATAAATGATTGTCTGAAATAAAATACTGCAAATACACTAGCTAAACCAGAAAAAATTAACCCATTTAGCTTATCCAACATTCCAATTCTAGCTAATATCACATATGAAGGAACATAAGTAACTGCTGCTGGCAACATATATGTTGCCATAACTAAGCCAAACAATTTTTCTGTATATTTATCTTTCATAAATACTATTACGTAAGTAAATAATGTTGCTACTAATATCATAAGTATTGCACCGAATACACCTACATAAAAACTATTAAAAATATATCTATCAAAATGAATATTTCCTAAACTTTCTATAATGATTTTAAAATCCCAATTATCCGGCAGTAGTTTATATGGTTCTTGCCATATTTCATTATTTGTCTTAAATGACCCTAATACCATCCAAAGGAAAGGAAAGATAAATATAATCGAAATACATATCAAAAAAATATGTTTTATAATATTATAAATATTATTTTTCCATCTATTCATTTATTTACTCCTCTACTCATAATGTACAAATTTGCGACTTGCATATGAACTAAGCATTGATAATACTAATATAATTACTAAAATTACCATTGCAACAGCATTAGCGGCTCCCATCTGAAAGTTCTGAAATGCCTTTTCATAATATAAATAAAGCAATGTTGTAGTACTTCCACTTGGTCCCCCCTGCGTCATAATTTGAATTTGATCATAAACTTGGATTGATGAAATTAAGTTTATAATAGTTAAAAAATAAGTAGTAGGTGAAATCAATGGTAATGTTATATGGAAAAATTCCTTGAATTTATTACATCCATCTAATGTAGCTGCTTCATAAGCGCTTTGAGGTACTCTCTCTAATGCCCCAATATAAAAAAGCATTGTCCATCCTATAGACTTCCATATTGTAAAAATAATAACTCCTAACATTGCTGTTTCCGAACTATGAAGCCACTCTAGTGGTTGAATTCCAATCAGTCCTAATAAAAAGTTTGCAAATCCTCTATCAGGTTCATATATCCAAGACCATACAAGAGCAACTGCTACAGTAGGCGTAATCCAAGGACTAAAGATAACCATTTGATAAATTTTAGACCCCATAAACTCTTTTTTAAATAATAGCGCAAATAATAATCCTAAAACTATAGTAGGAATAATTGTACCTATTCCAAAAACAAAAGTATTCATTAATGCATTAACAAAATCTGGATCAGTAAAAATATCTACATAGTTATACAACCCAACTATATTTATATTCGGAGAAATATAATCCCAATCGGTAAAACTTATTCCAAATGCTGTTATTAAAGGTATAATCCAAAACATAACTAAAGGAATCATAAACGGTAATAAAAAAAGTATTTTTGTTAATTTTTGTTTAGACATTTCTTATTCTCCTTTCCGTAATAAGATTATCAAAGTTATGTTAAGACAAAATTAAGACCAAGTTAAGTCCATGTTAATTCAGGATTTAATTTGGTCTTTTAAGATATTTATTTGGTTTTAATTTTGTTTTTCTCTTTTAACTACGCTTTTATATATTGTATACCTAATTTTTCTATATGATTTATCCAGTCCTTTTGAAAAGATTTATCTGTAATTATGTAATCTAGCCTTTTCCAATCTAGAACTCTATAGTTAGCAATTAATTCAAACTTTGATTCGTCCGCAAGAAGTATTTTTTTGTATGAATTTTTAGCTACTTTCTTTATAATATCATATGAAACTTCGTCTGAATTAGAAATACCACCGTTTATGTCTACAGCATCTACGGAAAAAATCATTTTATCAAAATTAAAATCTTCTATAGATCGGTCAAAAAAAGGACCAAACGTCGTAAGTATATTTGAATTTATCTGTCCTCCTGCAAATATGAGTTTGTGGTTATTTTCCCTAAAAATATGTTCATAGCCATCCATTACATACTTCATTAGAAGTGCGATAGATGGAGTCACCAATGTTATTTCTTTTTTTCTATTTAGAAAATTTAATAAATAAGATACTGTAGAGCCTGCATCAACATAAATGTAATCACCGTCTTCTAGTATGTCCACAGCCTTGTAACATATACGTTTTTTCTCTTCAACATTTATTAGTTTCTTTTCTTGATACTGATAACTTCTATTATATATTTCCTGTTGGTCTTTTTTAACACCACCGTGAATTCGCAATAGCCCGTAGTTATCTGCTAAATAATCAAAATCGGTTCTAATTGTTTCTTTAGTAACTTCAAATAGTGTTGCCATTTCGCCTATATAAGCTCTTGCCTCATTATTTACAATGTTTAAAATTTCCCGACGTCTCTTATCAACTTTCAATGACATGTTTAAACCTCCTAGATTATGAACACTACTCTATATTAATTTAACATCACCCTAATATAAAAGTATTGTAACATATTATTTTCAAGAAACTAATATTTAATTATATTTATGTAAACTATCAAGGCAAAAGTTTAATTACCTTTTTACCTAGAATAATTCGAATATAAGTTGATAATTCGAATGTTTTATATTATAATTCTCCGTATATTATCTCGCGCGAAAATTTTAAGGAGGAACATATGAAACCAATTATCGGAATTGTAACTAATTACGTAGAAGCCCATGAGTTCAAAGAGCAAAGAATTAGAGGTGTTGATGGGCAAGATATGTATATGTCCTCTATGGATTATCCAGAATCTATATATGCTGCAGGTGGTATTCCCCTTGGTATTATTCCAATAGATTCAGATGATTACCTTGATAGAATGATTGATGAAATAGATGGCCTTCTATTAACAGGTGGTGCTGATGTTAACCCTGAACTTTATGGACAACCTTTCAAAAAAGGATTAAGAACTGTAGATTATAAAAGAGATATTCTAGAAATGAAACTACTTAAAAAAGCATATAAAAAAGACATACCTATCTTTGGTATATGCAGAGGCTTTCAGCTTATTAATGTATTTTTTGGTGGTACTTTAATTCAAGATATAGATAACTATTTTGATACATCTATTGAGCATCTAGGGCTTATGGCTCCTAGATATTCATTTGTTCATAAAGTAAATTTAATTAAAGGGTCTAATATAAGAGACTGTTTTAACCAAGAAATAATTCAAGTCAATAGCTTCCACCATCAAATAGTTGATTCTTTAGGTAAAGACCTTGAGGTCAGTGGTATCTCAGAAGATGGAGTAGTAGAAGCATATTTCCATCCAAAAAAACCACACATTTTTGCAGTTCAATGGCATCCTGAAATGATGGCAAATATTCATAAAAAGCAGCTTAAAGTATTTGAAATGTTTATAGACTATGCTACTAATAAAAGCATATAAATAAATTCAGCTTCATGATTTACGAAGCTGAATTTTTCATTCTTTAAATAAGATACTCTTTACGATCTAATTATACCTTTTCGAATTATTATATTTGCAAATCTTTCGCTTTCACCTGTAGCAACAATAGCATAAGCCCTTGCCGCTCTATCATAAAAATCTTGTCTCTTTTCAAAATTTAATTCTATTGCAAAATCTTCAGTTGCATCCTGAGCGATTTTTTTATACTCATTAGAAATATCACCCTTATAATCACTATCTTTTGGTATCTCCATCAAAGTAACAGGCTCTTTCAAATAATCAAGTGGAAAAAGTTTTAACACTTCTTCTAATAAAGGCTTCACTCCTACACCGTCATATCTAATTAACCTTTTAGCATTAGATGCACCTGGAAAATTTCTATCTCCAAATACAATTTCATCTCCATGTCCCATCTCCATCAAAACCTTAACAAGGTCTGGAGAAAGAATTGCTGGTATTCCTTTTAACATAATACATCCTCTTCTCTACATCAAATTAGGGAAAAACATAACTATTTGTGGGAAATAAGTAACTATCATAAGTACAACTAACATCGCTATAAAAAACGGTATAAATGCCCTTATGGACTCTGCAATACTTATTCCTCCTATTCCACAAGATACAAACAAGCAAACTCCCACTGGCGGTGTAAATAATCCTATAGCCAAATTCATTATCATAATAATACCGAAATGCACTGGATCAATGCCCAATGATGTTACAACTGGCAATAGTATTGGCGTAAATATTATTACTGCAGGGCTTAAGTCTAGCCATGTTCCAACAAACAACAAAAGAATATTTATCATAAGAAGAATTAATAATTTATTAGTAGTTATTCCTAATATTAAATTAGCAAGCATTTGTGGTACCCCTTCACTTGCAAAAAGATATCCTAATGCACTTGCTGTTGCTATCATTATAGCAACCATACCTGTAGTTACCGCTACTTCTACAAAAATTCCGCCTATATCGGCTATTTTCAATTCTTTATAATATAACGTTCCTAACAAAAATGAATATAATGCTGCTATTCCAGCCGCTTCTGTAGGAGTAAAGAATCCTGTAATAATTCCACCTAAAATAATAATAATAGTCATTAGTGCTGGTATACTTTTTAAAACAATTTTAAAAGCATCTTTCGCAGGAATTTTAACATCAATCGGATAATCTCTTTTCCTAGCAATCCACCAAGTAACAGCCATAAGTGCTAATCCTACTAATATCCCTGGGACCATTCCGCCTAAAAACAATTTAGCAATAGATGCTCCAGATGCAACTCCATAAACTACCATAGGAATACTCGGTGGTATTAAAACCCCAATAGTAGATGAAGTAGCCGTTACTGCCACTGAAAAATCTCTATCATATCCATTATCAATCATTGTAGGTATTAATATTCCACCAACTGATGCAGTATCAGAAGTTGCAGAACCAGTAATTCCTGCAAAGAACATACTAGATACAATATTGATATAAGCAAGTCCACCTCTTAAAAATCCAACCATAACTCTAGATAAATTTATCAAATCTGTTGTAATACCACCAAGTGCCATAAAACGACCTGTCAAAATAAATAGTGGCACAGCAATCAAAGTAAAAGAATCCATTCCAACATACATTCTTTGAACACTGGCAATCATCGGTACCGCACCACCTGTGCAAATTATACCTGCCATTGCCGCAAGTCCTGTACAAATTGCAATAGGTACATTAAAAAACATCAAGAAAATCATCACTAAAAACGCTATTAAAGCTACCATTCTTATTCATCCTCCTCAATCAATTATTATAAGATTATTTCTTTAAACTTTTTTGTTTTAACAATTCTAGCAAGAAATATACGGCTAATATTAAGAACAAAAATCCCATTAAAGGAATAACCGCATAAAAATATGACATTGGAATTCTCATAACTGAAGATACTTGTTTATGCATAATTAATGATATTTTCATTCCATAATAGAATAAAATAGAACCAAAGCAAGCAATTATTAAGTAGATTACTACTTCGTTAACAAACCTGGCCTTTGGGCCAAGCTTGTTAACAAAATAATCAATACCTAAATGAGCTTTTTGTTTCATTGCCATTCCACTACCTAAGAAACAAAACCACATAAATGTTATACGTGCTAACTCTTCAGTCCATGAAAATGGAACCTTCATAAATGCTCTTGAGAATATTTGTAACAAAATAGTGAGTGCCATTATTACACCTATTATCTTAATTAAGTTACCAATTATTACATCATATAGTATGTGAATTAATTTTTCCATTTACATGTCCTCCTAAATTAGCTTTCTATTTCAAGAAAGCATCAATAATATCTTGTCCGATTTCTTCAGAATATTCTTCATATAAAGGTTGTAATGCTTCAACAAAAGATGCTTTATCTTCAACTTCTACTACAGTCATTCCTTCTGCTTCTAATGCTTCTAATGTTTCAACTAATCCATCAGCATCTAATTTTTGAGCATATATGCCAGCTTCCTCTGATTTTTCTAAAACTATTTCTTTAAGGTCATCTGGTAGGCTATCTAAAAAGTTTTTATCAAATACAATTGCATTTGGTGTACAGAAATGCTCTGTTAATGATAGGTAATCTGTAACTTCATATTCTTTTTCTGATAAAACTATAGCAGGAGAGTTCTCTGCTGCGTCAACAACTTTTGTTTGTAGTGCCATGTATCTTTCAGAAGCAGAAACTGGTACTGGAGTTGCTTCTAATAATTCCATAGTTCTTATCATAATAGGGCTATCCATAACTCTAATTTTTAATCCTTTAAAATCTTCAGCGCTGTTTATAGGACCTTTTGAGCTATAAACACTTCTTGGAGCTCTAATCATCCATCCAGTAACTACTAAATTAGATGCTTCTTCAAGGTTATCTGATAAAGTTTGTCCTATACCTGAATCTATTACTTCTCTCTCATGATCCATTCCTTTAACTATATAAGGTAAATCAAATACCATAAATGAAGTATCTAAAGAGTTTAAAACTGATGTATTAATTTCAGCTGCTTGTATACTTCCCATTTGTAAACTTGCTATATAATCTTTATGATCTCCTAATTGCCCACTATCAAATACTTGAACATCTATTCTTCCATCAGTTGCTGCTTCAACTTGTTCTTCGAAATAATAAAAAGCTTTTACGTTATTATCTTCAGAATTACTTGGAGAAGCCATTTTAATAACAAATTCTGCTTCTTTAGCTTCACCTTCATCTTCAGCTGTTTCAGTATTATCTGTTGCATCGTTTACATTTGCGTTATCATTAGCTGATGATCCGCATGCACTTAGTGATAATATAAGCATACTTCCCATAATCATTGATACAATCTTCTTTACCATTTTCTTTTTCATTATTTTTCAACCCCCTAGTATTCAGATACATGTTTGTAACATGTTCTAAGGCTATATTAACATATCCTGATATCGGTTGCAATACTAATTTGATTTTTTTTTAACTAAAAATCTATATTTTTCTAGCAATATTATTGGTCATAGGCTATATAATCATGCATATAATGTAAGTAAATTTCATATTGTTTTAAAAGCCTGCCTTTGGGCCCCTTGTAACGCTATACACCAATACCTTTTGTTCTTTTTATGTGTTATTTTCCACTTAATCTACTGACATGATAAAAGAATAAAAAATATTAAAATTGTCATTGACACCCCTCACTAGATGGTTTATTATGTAGATACATGTATCATATTATTTAAAACACCTGTATGCTATATGTATATACATATTGACTATAGGTAATTATAAAAGGAGATGTTTTAATATGGAATTACTAAACAACAGACAGGTTTTTTACGGGGAAAATACTATTAAAGAACTAACTACAATACTTAATACTAACAAACTAAAAAAAGCTTTTCTTACTATTTTTGATGCATCAAATAAAATATGTGTAGACATAATGGAAGATTTAAAAAGTAACGGTATAGATTATTTTTCTTATCAAGTAAATACCGAGCCCGATTTATTCATAATCAATAAAGGAAGAGATGCTTATCTAGAAAACGATTGTGATTGTGTTGTTGCAGTTGGAGGAGGAAGTGTTTTAGATACTGCAAAAGCTATAGGAATGTTGTCTACAAATGGTGGACTTATTGAAGAATACCAAATGGATGGTAAACAAGTTACCGAACTATGCCCTACTCTAATTTCTGTACCAACCACTTCCGGAACAGGCGCTGAAGCTACAAAGGTTAGTGTTATAACAAACAATTATAACAAATTAAAGAAAAGTGTTTATCACACTAATATGATTGCTGATATAGTAATTTTAGACCCTACATTAACTGCTGGCCTTAACAAAAAAATAACTTCTGCTACAGGTATGGATGCCTTAAGTCATGCAATCGAATCTTACGTTTCATTAAACGCAAACCATTTTTCTGAAATGGCCGGACTTAAAGCAATAGAATTAATAAACAAAAATCTAATTACATGTTGTAATGAACCTGATAATTTAGACGCTAGACTAGAAATGCTTTTAGGTAGCTACTTTGGCGGATGTGCTATTGCAGCTGGTATAGGAATTGCTCATATTATCGCGCAACCATTAGGTGCTATGTTAAAAATCCCTCATGGAGATGCATGTTCTATACTAATTACAACTGCAATGGAATTAAATCTTGAATACTCTACTAAAAAATATGTTGATATCTCTAAAGCATTAGATGTTTATAATCACGAACTTTCAGATTTGGAAAATGCTAAACTCGCTATAGAGAGAGTTAAAGAAATTAGAAGTGCGATCGGCGCTCCTGACAGTCTTACTCCATATTTACCAGAAAATCTAGATATGGATGAAGTTCTAGAAAATATTAAAAATTCTACAGGACACATAACTTGTAATCCAAGACCTGTAACAAACGATCTTTTAGTCGAAGCAATTAATATGAGTAAATAATTATCAAATAAAACAATTATGTTAATCATATAATAATAAATTGTATTTTAATATTTATTTTTGTATAATAAAATTAATGATATTTGGAAAGGTGTTCTTTTATGCGTAATGATAACCTAAGTAAAAAATACAGATATGTAGCTGTATACGAAGACTTGTTAGAAAAAATATACAATAACGTATTTACTATAAATTCTCTTCTACCAAGCGAAAGAGAAATAGGAACTATGTATTCTGTAGAAAGAACAACGGTACGTAAGGCACTAGATTTGCTTGTATCTGACGGCATAATAGTCAAACAACCAGGTATAGGAGCAAAAATAATTAGTAAGAATAAAACTTCTTCTAACAACGATGACTCCTCTGATAGTGATACAATATTGTTCTTTTTAGCAAAAACGAAAAATAACGCCGATAGACTTACTCAACCTTTCTATTCTTCATTGTTTTATTATATCGAAAATGAATTAAAGAAAAAAGGTTATAAAACTATTTATTCTACTATCAGCCCTGAAGACAACATAGAAGAGCTATTAAAAAAATACTCCTTTGCAGGAATAATTTTTGCTAGTTTTGGTGTAGAAAAAAACCATATTGATTATGTGGCTTCAACAGATATACCTTTTGTAGTAGTAAATAATGAGTATGACAACGGAGTACTTGTTATCCCAAATAATTTTTCTGGTGGATATGAAGCTACAAAACATTTAATTGATTTGGGGCATAAAAAAATCGGAGTTTTAAAAGGATTGCCTCAAGATAAATCTTGTTACTACAGATTCCTAGGATTTAGGGCAGCTTTAGATGAGTATGATATTAAATTTAACGAAGATTTTATTAGAACCACTACTTGGGAAGCAGAGTCTGGCTTTCTCCAAATGAAAGATATACTCTCTAATAACAGTGAACTTCCTACAGCAATATTTGCATTTAACGATGCAACTGCACTAGGTGCCATTAGAGCTATAAATGAGAAAGGCTTAAAAGTACCAGATGACATTAGCGTAATAGGCTTTGATAATATATCACAATCAGAATATATATTTCCTCAACTCAGTACCATAGATACTAATGTTAAAGCAATAAGCGAAACTACAGTTACAACTTTGCATCAAATAATAACAAATCAAGAACTTCATAATATGCGCATGGTTATCCCTGTAACTTTAGTACCTAGAGCTTCAACTGCAAAACCTAAGAATAAATAGCTTTATAAAAATTAAATGCTTTTATAAAAATGATGGCTATACAATTACTCGTAATTAGTATAAATGCCATCTTTTTTTTTAGAAAAATAATGTTTTATTCCATATAAAATTATCCTTTTTCCCAATAAATAAATTGAAATTAACCACAATTTCCTATATTATGATATTGAGAAATCAATACCATAATATAGAATAAATTATCATATAAAGATATGATGTTTTTATTGAAAGTAAAAAAGAATTCGAAAAGGGAGGAATATTAAATGTTTAAAAACAAACTAAAAAAAGCATTAAAAAATGGCGAAACAAAATTTGGCACATTTACAATGTTAAATTCTCCAGAAGTAGTAGAACTAATCGCTTTATCCGGCTTCGATTTTGTCATCATTGATACTGAACACGGTCCTGGAAGTATTGAAAGCTCAATAGGATTAATAAGAGCTGCAGAATCAAAAGGAATAACACCAATAGTTAGAATTACGGAACCTTCTACAACAACAATCTTAAGAAACTTAGATATTGGAGCCCACGGTATTCTAGTACCACAGGTAAATGATAAAAAAGTCGCAGAACATATAGTATCCTCAACTAAATACTTTCCTCTTGGTACTAGAGGTGTAACATTAGCAAGAGCTGCCGACTACGGAACTGGAAATGACCCTTTAGAATACTTCAAAAGTTCAAATAATGAAACAATGATAATAGTTCAATGTGAATCAAAGGAAGGATTAGATAACCTAGCAGAAATCGCTAAAACACCTGAAGTAGATGTAATATTCTTTGGTCCTTTTGATATGTCACAATCTTTAGGCATCCCAGGCCAATTATCTTCAGAGCCTATTGAAGAAGCAGCAGAAAAAATCCTGAAAATATGCAAAGAAAATGGCAAAGCTGCAGGAGTATTCGCTATGAATGGAGAGCAAGCCAAAATAAGAGTTGAACAAGGATTTCAATTCATTGCTCTTGGAATAGAATCTATATTCTTCTGCAATGCATTAAAAAAAGAATTAACTGTCGCAAGGAAATAGTTTAGAAAACTTCTATAAAAATCAGTAATCTTTCGTATCACCGATACATCGGTATTGATCACATATAACAGTCTTATACATGGTCTATCTCAAAACACACAATTGAGATAGACCATTTAAATAAAGTAAAAAGTATCGAATTGGACCACACTAACTTTCTAAATTATTTAACATACCTTCTAGTATTGTATGAGCTTTATCTGTACCTTTTCTCAAATTATGGATAAACTCTGTATCATCCATATTATCACTTAAATTTTTAAAGAACTTTCTTGCATACTTTAAATCTTTTTCAGTTAAACATATCATAAATATAAACTCAACTTTCTCCTTATCCCATAAAATTGGTTTTTTTAATATAGTTAGGGATACACAAGATTTTTCAACTTCGCTAGGTTTGCCATGAGGTATAACAATTCCTTGACCTACCTCCGTTGCCATTATATTTTCTCTTTCAATAACATCATCTTTAAATCCTTTATATATATATTGTCTTTTTTCTAAGCTTTTACATATATCATTAATCAATTCATTTCTATTAGAAAATTTTTTACTCCTACTGAATACTTCCTTTGCAATAATTTCTTTAGGATTTTTCGTATTCTTCTTTGCCTCAAAGATATCTATCATTCTCTGCACCTTGTTAATATCAACTTTTGTAAATAAAGGACTTATAATTAGTACAGGTTTATTTGTTTTTAAAGGTATTGTAGATATAATAATCTCAGCCTTTTGGTATTTTTCATCGAATAAATTTACTGATGAAGTTATTCCTATAATTTCTAATTCTTTAAAGCTTCTTTCCAATCTGGCTGATAAAAGTTGGGAAGTCCCTATTCCACTATGGCAAACCACTAAAATTTTTATTCTTTTTCTATTTCTTTCAATAGATGCTCCAAGATGCATAGCTATATAGCCAATTTCTGCTTCTGGTACTTTTACATCTAAGTATTTTTCAAACACTCTACTTGTAATCCAAGCTATTCCAAAAATATCTGGATAATTTATTTTTATTTCTTCTAATATTGGATTCCTCAAGGTTAATCCATATTTTAACCTATTAATCGTAGGTCTAAGATGGAGTATTAACCCGTTTAGCAAAATTTTATCCTCTTTTAAATTCATATGTAGGGCATCACTAGCAACTTGAATAATATTATTAGCAATTTCTACTTCTAGGTCCACTTCATCCTGATTTCCCATGGAAAAAGTCAATTCTGCTAAATCTTTTTCTCCTATTTTAGTTCCTATTATATGTAAGGTTATATATCCAATTTCCTGTTCAGGTATTTTAATATTAAAATTTCGCTCTATTTCTTCGCTTATTTCATTAGCACCTTTGAATTCTTTTGTTCTCTTTAATTTATCTAATATTTCCGAGGATAGCAATACGTCTTTACCACTTTTTATCCTTTTTATTGCTATTGCTATATGAATTATTAAACAAATATAAGCTTCTTGTGAAAACTTGAAGGAAAGCTTTCTTTCTAAATTGTTTAGACACTCTTCTAGTTTCAAATAATCTAAATTCATAAGTGTACGCAATTGATTCATAGTACTTTGGTCTATTCTACTTGTATATTCATATTTTGTTATAGGAACATGTTGAATTTCTTCCGATGATTGAAAAATCAAGCTAGCAATTGCATTTCTATAGTTTTTTTCCGTTCCAACTATATCTAATGAATGATTACTCTTTTTAACAAGCTCCAAGTCAAAATCAGTTATTTTTTCTTTTACATATTTTAAATCTTTATTAATTGTAGCCACGCAAACAAAAAGCTCATCTGCAAGTTTGCTAGCAGTAATATTCTGGTTTCCCATGAAAAGTCTTTTAAGTATATAGTTTTGTCTTCCTTCTTTGGAAAAAGGCTCTACACCGTCTACTTCCTTATTTAAACTTTGCAGTAATTGATTTTTATTTTTATCCGGCCCTTCTATTGAATTGCCTACTCCAGTTTTTTTATTTAACTTTAATCCTTCTCTCTCTATGATATCCTGAAGTTTATTTAAATCATTTCTTATAGTTTTATTTGATACATTTAGTTCTGACGCTATTTTAGCTGTAGTAATAGGAGCTTTGCTTTTTAATATAAGCATAGTTATTTTCATTAATCGGTCCATCGGTACCTCCTTTGCTGTAAGGATTGAAATATAATTTTGAAAACTTAAATTAACTCCTCCAGCGAACTTGAAAATATACTATATACAAAAAGAACCACCTCTATTAAAATTAAATGTGGTCTTTTTATAAATTTAACAAAATCTTTATTTTCGGTTAATATTTTACTTATTTATTTAACTTTATTTATTTATTTAAGTTTATTTATGTGTGCTATAACTTTATCTAATAATGGGTTTGTGTTTTTTATAATATCAGTTATCTTTACATTAACTACAGGTATACCATTAAATCTATCTTTGCCTTTTATAGCAATATCCTTTGAAAGTATAACTACATCTGCTCCCACTATATCTTCCTTAGTTATTTCATTTTCTATTCCAATTGAACCTTGAGTTTCAACTTTAACTTCATAACCTCGAGCTTTGCAAGCTTTCTCTAATGCTTCTGCTGCCATGTAAGTATGGGCAACTCCTGTTGGACATGCTGTTATCCCTAATATTTTCATATATATTATCCTCTCTTTTTTTAATTATAAATTTTTAACTATTTCTTTGAATTTACAACGTTTAATTAATCCAAAGACTTTCACAGCAATGGCAAGAAAGTCTTTGGATTAATTATATATTATTCATTGTATTATAGTAAAGTATTATTAGTTAAAATCTATTTCGATTTCTTCTGTAGTATTTTCTTCTACTTTTTCATCTCCAGTGTATTCCTTTTTCAAGAAATTAACCATTAATGCAGCTACTGCTACACCTACTACTACAGCTATAATAAACATAATTCTGTTATCTACTACAGGAAGTACAATCGGTCCACCATGTGGTGCGTGGTCTCCTACTTTTCCAATAGCTGCTATTGCTGCACCTACTGCTGACCCTACAACTATTGAAGGTATAACTCTTATTGGGTCTGCTGCTGCAAAAGGAATTGCTCCTTCTGTAATACCGATAAATCCCATTAAGAATGATCCTTTTCCTGCTTCTAATTCAGATGGTGAATATTTCTTAGGTTTTAAGAATGTTGCAACTCCCATTGCTAAAGGCGGAATACAGATAGCAACTGCTACTGGTCCCATTACTGTATATACTCCTTCTGAAATCATCGCTGCTGCGAATAAGAAAGCAACTTTATTAACAGGACCACCCATATCAAAGGCAATCATAGCTCCCATTACTACCGCTAATAAAACAGCGTTTCCTTCTCCCATTGTTTTAAGTCCTTCAGTCATTGATGCCATTAAACTACTTATTGGAGCTCCAACAATATACATTACTACACCAACAATTAAAGATCCTAAAAGTGGAATTACGAATATAGGCATTATTGCTCTTACTTGCTTAGGAACTTTCCATGTTTTCATCCATCTTGCAGCATATCCAGCTACAAAACCTGCTAATATACCACCTAAAAATCCAGCTCCTAATTCAGCTGAAAGTGCTCCACCTACTAAACCTGGAGCTAATCCTGGTCTATCAGCAATACCAAAGGCAATAAATCCTGCTAATATAGGAACCATAAGTCCGAAAGATTTTACACCAATATTAAGCATTTTACTTAAAGTCGGGTCAGTAACATTAGCACCAGTACCTGCTTCCACACCACTTAAAGCAATAGCTAAAGCAATAAGTACTCCACCAATTACAACCATAGGTATCATATAAGATACACCCGTCATGAGATACCCTCTTAAATTTTTCAATTCATTTTTCATTATTATTCCTCCCATTTAATTAATTATTATAATTTCAATTAAATATATATCAATTAATTTAGCTTCAATTTAAAATATCATATAATAAAGATAATGATTATCTTAAATAATAGCCATTTAATTAAATATTCTATTTTTCAACATTGTCCAATATTTCTTGTAATTCATTAATTAAAGCCTCTTCATCTTGAGTATTTAATAGCATTTCCCTAAATTCATCATTCATTAATTTTCGAGAAAGTGCTGCTAATATTTTTAAATGTTGATTTGATGCTGCTGCTTCTGGTATAGCTAGTAAAAACACTAAATTTACTAATGCCTCATCTGTATCATCCCATTTGATACCTTTTGTACTTCTGCCAAAAACCACAGAGGGAATTTTTACTGAATTACTTTTTCCATGGGGTATCCCTACTCCAAATCCTACAGCTGTACTCGTTAATTCTTCTCTTTCTAAAACCGCCTTAATGTATTTTTCCTTTTCATTTAATCTACCTTCGTTATATAACAAATCAGCCATGAAACCGATTACTTCAATTTTACTAGTTTCCTCTAAATTTAATTCAATCAAATTATCATTGATTATTTTATCCATATTCTCTGCTCCTTTTCTCGTCTAATATTATTGTCTAAATCTTTGTATTTAGTATTTCAATCTTTAAATCAATAATATCATACTATACTTAGGCTTATTGCTATTAGTATTACCAGATTGATGTGGTAAATAGTTATCCAAATTTAAATTAAACAAAAATCCAACTTCAAATTTTATGAAGCTGGATTTTTGTTTAATTACAGTTTTTTATTTATAACAAATTTTATATCTACGAAACGGTTTTTATTATTCTATATATGCACCCTTCATAGGTGAAACAGCCAATTTTGTATATATACCTAGTGTTCCAGATTTATATTTAGCCTCTGGTTTTACCCATTTTTCTTTTCTTGCCTTTAATATATTTTTAATTTCTTCTTCTGTCTTTTCTTCACCCTTTACTCCAATAATGTTCAGCTTCCTATTTGGAATATCTATTTCAATAAGGTCGTCTTCTTCAACAAGTGCAATTGCACCACCTTCTGAAGCTTCTGGCGAAACGTGTCCAATTGCAGGTCCTCTTGTTGCTCCTGAATATCTTCCATCAGTTATTAATGCTATAGTTTCCACTAATTCTGGGTCTGATGCAATAGCTTCTGTGGTATAAAACATTTCAGGCATTCCTGTTCCTTTTGGCCCTTCATATCTTATAAATACAGCATCACCAGGTTTAATTTCTTTTGTTAAAACTGCTTTCATAGCGTCTTCTTCACAATCAAAAGGTTTAGCTTTTAAAACCACATTCATTAACTTTTTAGAAATAGCTGAATGTTTAACTACAGAACCCTCTTCTGCTAAGTTCCCTTTTAAAATTGCAACTGCGCCTTCTTTTTGTATTGGATTCACTTTTGATTTTATAATATCTTCTGGTTTTAAGTTTAATTTTTCTAAATATTTATGGCAAGTTTCATAATATCCACTTTCTTTTAATTCCTCTAGATTCTCTCCTAAAGTTTTTCCTGTAACAGTCAAAACATCTAAATGTAAGAATTCTTTAATTTCTTCCATTACAGCAGGAACTCCACCGGCGTACCAAAAATATTCTGCAGGATATTTACCGCTTGGTCTTATATTTAATATATAAGGTATTTTTCTATGAATTTTGTCAAACATATCCGGATTGATTTCAATACCCAATTGATGAGCTATGGCAGGTATATGTAACAAAGTATTAGTAGAACCAGCTATAGCTGCATGTACCATTATTGCATTTTCAAAAGCTTTCATAGTCATAATTTCTGATGGTTTTATTCCCATCTCAACTAGTTTCAAGGCATGCTTACCTGCATTTTCTGCAGCAATTTTTAAATGTTTATCTACTGCAGGTATTAGTGCTGTACCTGGCATGGCCATTCCCAAAGCTTCTGCCATAACTTGCATAGTGGACGCTGTCCCCATGAATGAACAAGCCCCACAGCTTGGACAAGCATTATGTTTATAATATTTAAATTTTTCTTCTGTTATCTCTTTTCTTTCATACATAGCACTATAAGTTCCAATTTGCTCTAAAGTAAGCATATCAGGGCCAGCACTCATAACCCCTCCTGGTACTATAACTGTTGGCATATTTATTCTTCCAGCTGCCATCAAATGAGCTGGCATTGATTTATCACAACTTGTGATAAAAACCCCTGCATCAAAAGGTGTTGCATTAACTTGAAGTTCAATCATATTAGTAATCATTTCTCTTGATGCCAAAGAATAATTCATTCCATCATGTCCTTGTGCCTCTCCATCACACATATCTGTTACGAAATATTTTGCTGGTCGTCCACCTTTCTCAACTATTCCAGCGCAAGCTTTTTCTACTAAAGTGTCTAAATGGGCACTTCCAGGATGACTATGTCCAAAAGTACTTTCAACGATAATCTGTGGTCTACTAAGTTCTTCAATCTTCCATCCTGACCCAATTCTCAAAGAATCTATCTCTGGTGCTTTTTTTCTTAATTCTTGGCTTATTAACATTTTACCTCGCCCACCTTTTATAATTATAGTACAAATTATTAATACTTGTATTACAACTAATATATTTTCGCTACATATTTACTCTATATATACTGCAATATTGTTTTTATTACTATTTTTATATGTTTTATATATAAAATTTGTATTACAAATTCATTTTATAATGTAAACGTTGCTTTGTCAATATGTAATAACATGATTAAAGCATATTATTATTTTCAAAATAAAAAAGCCCCTAATTTTTTTATTAAAGGCTTTACTTTACAATATATTTTTAATGGCATCCAAAATAGTTTTATACTATCAACCTCAGTTATAAGTTTAAATTCTAAAATCTACATATAATTATCCTTGTCCAAAGTAAACATAGGTACTAATTTGTTAAAATAGATAATATTTATTTTCAGGACAACTCTGGAATTTTTCTTTATTTTTTATATCTTACTAATTTTATTTTAAACGAAGGACATTTAAATTCAATAAAAACTTCATCTACCATCATTCCAACTAAATTTAATTCTCCTCCTTTAATGTCTTCTCCTGCTAACTGCCAATAATATTCTTCCATTTCCCTTTGTCTTTGAACATTAAGCAAATCTTTAATTCTCTCTATTTTTTCAATACTGCAATCCACTTGATGTGACTCAGCAACTATAATAAAAGCATCTTCTTTATCTTCAATAGATATATTCATTTTCTTTGATGAATTTAAAAAACAAAAGTTTATAATTTCATCAACTATCTTTGCAACTTTTTGAACTTCATGTCTCATAAAATCAATCTCCCTTCTTGAAAGCATCTATAAGAGGTACTAATATGGCTGCAACAAGTCCTCCTGAAAAACCATTATTATATAAATTTATGCCTCCATGGACTACCCCTACATTCATAACAACTGACAAATGTAAAAAACCAGCCACCATTCCCATAATCGGACCATACTCTCCAGCTATAGGAGCCAGTGTAGTACCAAACAATCCAGCCAATATTACTCCAGTAGAATCAATATCCCATATTTTCAAAATAGCTGCTAGAAATACTCCAATCATAATAGGCAGTGCATTTTTAGGGTGTTTTCCAAAAGCTCCAAATCCAACAACCGTTAATAAGGCGCCAACAATAGGTCCATTTAATACTCCACCTAAAACTATCACATAAGCCAATGATATTATACCCATAATGCCCATATTTATATACGTTGTACCATATCCTCTAAGTTGTGTAAAATCAGCAACCAATCTTCCTGAAAATCTAAAAATTTTCTTGTATCCTTTAAAGGTTTTCCCATTAATAAAATATCCTAATACTATTAAAATAATAAATAGTATTAAAAAGAATATTTTCAAAAACAAATCATATTCAGTTGATAAAATATTCTGTGGTTCTATAACAAGGCCAAAACTTTTTAATAATGAGTTAATGAGCATACCTAAAATTCCTGCTGTAAAACCAAGATTATATAAATTATAACCATCATGAACTCTAAGCATATGAGATGATAACGGTGTTATAACAAAGCCTATAAATACCCCAACAAGTATTCCTATGGGCATGGAAATTTGAATCGGTAATTGTAATCCAAAAGCCATTTCACTTACTATTGGAGCAAGAGCTGTAGAAAACATAATAGCAACTAAAACATTTTTAAATTCAATTTTCTGATATCTAACATACAAATATCCACCTAAATATACAGGCCAAATATTAAATATATTTTTCCCGAAAAATGAAAATCCAGTTATAGTAAAAATAGCTGCAATAAAAGCTCCATTCACCTTCAAGTTTAATTTATATATTATAAAAATATTAATTGCAGATAACAAGGCTGCATTTACAAAAGTAGCCCCTATACCTCCTACTTCCAAATAATCTGTCAACAATATATCTGGTGCTAAAATTATGTCATATAGCCCTCCAAAAATATTAGCAGGAGTATCCAGTAAAAATGCCGAAATGATCAAAATTGCTGGTAAAAATGATAGAATTAATAAATTCTCTTTTCTCCCTATATTAATTTCTTTTGTATCTCTTTCTAACTTTTGCAATAAGTATCAGCCCTCCATATATCAAATATAAATTTAAAAGTTTATTTTAATTTATTAAACCATTTCTCTTACTTTTATTCAAGTTACACTGGCAAGTAAAAAAGCTTTAAAATCAAAAATTCAGCTCCAAATTATATCAAGCTGGATTTTTCAGTTTTGTTGGCAAGCACTTTTGGGAGTATTTAATACACGGTACCTTTCTAAATTTTGCAAGAGACCTTACTAAATCTTTCTTACAATGTCGTCTGCTAAATACTCTTTATCTTCTAGCCCTGAAAATTTTAGTACGGCTTCTTTTATACCAAATTTATCAATATAACTTTGTATTTCTTTAGCTTTTTCGTCTTTTTCATACTCGAAGGAATACCCTGCAGCTAATATAGTAGTAATACAACTTGATTCCAAATTATATTTATCACACAATTTTAGAAGAGTAATCAATCTATCATTGTAGCCTAATTTTCTAACAGGATCTCTTCCTACACGAGTAACTTCATCTTTAAGATATTTATTTTCAAATCTCTTAATTATTCTCTTTGAATATTCATTTAAATTTTCTGCTTCCTTACCATACTTATTTTTAAGTGCATGAATGGCTTCAGCATGATAACATAAAACAGTACTCTTAAGTTCACTATCCTTTATGGCTTCATGGATATACTTATAAGATTTTTTATATCCTAAATAAGCAGTAGCAGCATGTGCTCCATTTAGCAGAAAAAGTTTTCTTTCCATATAAAACTCAATATTATTAACGTAGCTTGCACCATTAATATTACTATTAACTTTTACTTTGTCTTTTTCAATATCCCATTCAAAAAACTTTTCAACGGCTACATCAATATCTAATTCCTTTTCTATCTCTATATTAGGCACTATTCTATCAACAGTACAATTAGGGAATCCTACAGTTTCCTCAACATAGTCTATAAATTCTTTATCTTCACCCTCTAATAGAGCTTCTTTTAAAATATTTGTCGCAAACAAAAGATTTTCACAAGCTATTATATCTAATTTAGAATTGTTTTTATCCATTTTATATCTTAATGCATCCTTTAGAGCCTTTGCAACGTACTTTAGATTATTTACCCCAACGGCAGTTGTTATCAAATCAGCATCTAAAACTGTTTCTCTTAAAAGCTCCATATCCTTCATATCTATAGCAGAAACATCTTTAATCGTCTCCCTCTCTATCTCATCTCCTACGGTTATTACAGAATATTCCTTATGCTCATTTATAGAATTTACCACTGCTTCATTTACGTCTACGAAAAAAACTTTATAACCAGATTTATTTATCAAATACCCAATAAATCCTCTTCCTATATTACCTGCTCCAAAATTAATAGCTTTCATAATAAACACCCCTTCATCAATAGTTTTAATTTATAGTTTAGCTTATAACATTAATTTCTTCATTACTATGATTTACATATTCAATTGCTTATAAACTTATTTCTTAAATTAATTATATCATAGTTTTTATTAATCGATAATAGTTATCATTATTTTAACTGAAAAATTCAACAATTATTAATAATTTATATATACAAACAAACGCTCTTAGTCTAACCCCAGAGTGAAACAATCAATATAGATTTTTTCTTTAAGCTTATTTTAAGGTTTATCCTTTATTATTTAACTAATATATCATTCAAATAATAAATGCTACCTTAAAAATTTAAAATATAATTCATAATAAAAAAGGAGAAGTGATAAAATGACTATTTCAAAGAAAAAGAGTGTATACTCATTAATACTAATAATGGCTCTATTAACATCTTTACTAAGTGTAGGATGCTCAAGCACTACAGAAGATACTACAAACACAGAAGTAACACAAACAACAGACCTAGCAGAAAAAACGGAAGAAACAGAAGAATCGGAAACTACTACACAAAATTCCAATCCAGAGGATGAAAATGCAACTGTGGACAGTGTAATTTTCCCACACGATGAAGTTGTAGATGTAAATATAGAAATTGATGAAGATGTATACCAAGGAATGCTTGATAACGCTACGGCCGAAGAATATGTTATGGCTGATATAACTTATAACGGATATACCTTCGACAGCATAGCTATAAGACCAAAGGGTAATTCTAGCTTAAGTTCAGTAGCTAAAAGTGACAGTGATAGATATAGTTTCAAAATTGACTTCAATTATTATGAAGATGACCAAGACTTTTTAGGCGTTAAAAAAATCAATCTTAATAATATCTTCAAAGACCCTACAATGATGGCTGAGTATATAGGATATGAAATGCTTGACGATTTGGATGCCGTAGCTTCAAAAACTACTTATGTTGCTTTATCTATAAATGGAGAATATTATGGTTTGTATTTAGCAGTAGAACAAGTTAATAATTCATTTTTAGAAGAAAATTTCGGCAATGATTCTGGTGAATTATACAAACCTGAACAAGGTGTAGGCTCAGATTTATCATATATCTCTGATGATGGTATGGATTATACAGGAATGGTACCTGACGATATGGACGAATATGATAACGCAGCTTTAGCAGATTTAATAAAAGCAATAGATACTGGTGAAGATTTAGATTCAATATTTAATGTGGATTCTTATTTAAAATATTTGGCTGTTAGTACAATGACTATCAATTATGATAGTTATCAAGGTGGAATGTTCCATAACTATTATCTTTATAATAACGATGGAGTTTTTGAATGGATTGCTTGGGATTTAAATGAGATATTTAATGGATTTTCAAAATCATCTGGTTCTGATATAGACGCAATACAGCACTTTATTGATGAGCCTGTATCAGGTGCAATGTCAAACTATCCACTAGTTGAAGCAATATTTGAAAATGAAGAATATGTAGAGAAATACCATGAATATCTACAAATTCTAACAGAAGGATATTTAGCAGAAGACACTATAAATGATAAAATAGAATCTGTTTACAATATGATAAAAGATTATGTTGAAGAAGACCCAAGTGCTTTCTTCTCTTACCAAGAATTTGAAACAGCTTTATTCGAAGATCAAGGAACCTCTTTAAGTTTAATAAGTTTTATAGAGGGAAGAGTAGAAAATGTAACTCAGCAACTTTCAGGAGAAATCCCTAGCACCAATGACGGACAGGGTAATGGTTCTAGTATGGGTAATGTAGGCGGAATACCTGGAGAAGTGGACGGAGAAGTGCAGGGACAAATGCCTCAAGGAAATAGGCCAGCGAGACAATAATAATTATGAAAACAGATAAATTTGTAGAAATCCAAATTTATCTGTTTTTTAGCTAATTTATTAATTCGACTAGGCTCATACTTCGTTTTATTACTATAGTTTTATAATGATTGGGTGTAACATTAGTTATCCTCTTAAATATTATAATAAAAGAAAACATTTTATTATTTAGGAGCTGAGAGATGAAGAATAATTGCTATAAAATCCCACCGTTTCAAAACAATCAATCTTTACAATACACAATAGAAGTAGAGCCTTATTTTACAGAAAAATTATGTGAAATGGTAGGTCAATCATTACTTATTGAAACCATTAGAGGAAACCTTCAAGGGGTCCTTGTAGATGTAAAACCTGACCATATCGTTATCAAATCCTATGATAGCGATACTATGTTTTATGTTCGCTTGAAGGAAATTGTTCAAGTAATGACGCTGTGATAACAAATTAGTCGCCTGTGTCTCCTTGCAAATACCCTTTTGGATAATAAATATTGGTTTTTATTCTTAAAAATTAACTTGTATCAACTAAAAAAATCCAGTCTCAAAATTTATGAGGCTGGATTTTTTGTATTGTCATTTAAAGTTTATGCGCAAATTCATTCAATTTATCTGCTAACTTAGATAATTCATTTATTTCTACAGTAATTTTTTCAGTACCTGCAGCTTGCTCTTGTGTTAAAGATCCATTTTTCTCAAGCATTTCAAATATTTGCGAGATACTTTTTTGAATTTCTTCTAGTACATAACCAATCTTTTTTACTGATGCATCACTTGAAACTGCAAGATTTCGTATTTCATTTGCTACAACCTCAAAACCTCTACCAGCACTTCCAGCTCTAGCAGCTTCAATTGCGGCATTTAAACCTAATAGATTAGTTTGTCTTGCAATTTGTTGTACATTTCTTACTATTTCATCAGTTTCTTTTGCCTTTGCTAAAGAATTATTAACATAAGAGAGCATCTCTTCTCCTGAAATTGCTATTTTATCAGCACTAGAAGATATTTGGGATGTTGAATTTGACATTTCATTTAAGGAACTTGCTAATGTTTTAATAATAGCATAAAGCTCTTCTTTGTCTTGAACACTTTTCACTGTAGCAATAGCTCCTACAATTTCTCCTTCTTCATCTTTAAGAGGAATTGCTGTAGCTAATGTGGACTCAACATCTTTTCTATTCGATATTAGAACCGTAACTTTTTTACTTTCCTTTATTGATTGAAATAATGCTAGGTCATCATTCAGTAATTGTCCTTCTGAAACACGTAGCGTAATATTATCACCTGGTATACACTTTATAACCTTTTCTGTATCACTTATTGCAACAGCTAAATCATCTTCAGTGAAATCGTTGACATAAGGTGCTATATCCATATATCTTTTTAGTAATTCGTGCATTATTCTTATACCCCCTAAAAATTTAATTAATTCTATATTGCTATCACTACGATTTTTATAAGTTTAAAATTATATTTAATTCAATTTAGACGATACTTTCACTTAAATTATATATAAATTAAAGCAATCTCATTTATTATATTCGACAATAGTTATGTATATCCTTTTCTTTTTAGCTTTGTTTTAAAAAATTGTCAATTTATAAGATATTGTTTAAATAGTTAGTTTTTATTTATAAAATATGGGCAATATTCAATTCATAATTTAGTATAGTTTCCAATCACTTTTCCTTTATTATGAAAACGTTTATCTAATTATATTTTTATTAACATATTTGCAGTTTTAGTGACTAATATTTGACAAATTAATAATTTTTGCTATAATATACTCATGCATTAACAATTATAAACTTAATTACAACAACAAAAACAAAGTGTTCTTTGACAATAAAAGGTTCAAAGAAGGCTCAATAAAATATCAGGAGGGATTTAGTATGAAATTAAAAAAATTAACAATTATCTTATGTATGGTACTAACAGCAGTATTTATGGTGACAGGATGTAGTGAGAAAAGTAATAATGAAGAAGTAAACACAGAAGCTTCTACCGAGAACGCTTCAGAGGAAACTTCAGAAGAACCCGAAGGCATTGAAGGTGCATTAGAAGGTGAAGTACTTAAAGTAGGAACTTCAGGATTGTTTGCTCCATTTTCATACTATGATGAAGAGGGAAAAACATTAATAGGTTATGACTTAGACTTTTTATATGCTTTGCAAGATATATTAGGATTTGAAATAGATAATGATACTGTTCAGGCAATGGATTATTCAGCCTTAACAACTTCTGTTGCAGAAGGTAAATTAGATATAGCTATGGCCGCTTTATGTGCAACAGATACAAGAAAAGAAGTTATGAATTTTTCAGATACTTATTATGATTCTGGTCAAATAACAGTTATTAATACAGAAAGTAGCCCAGAAGGAATTGATGGAATAGAAGCTCTAGCATCAGGAGACTTTTTAGTAGCAGTAGAAAAAGGAACAGCTTCACATTTATATGCTCAAGCTAATATTCCTGAAAAAAGTATTGAAGTTCACGATACAATTACAACTGCATATGAATCATTAGAACAAGGTAAAGTTGATGCACTACTACAAGATACACCAGGAATTGCCTTTTATATTAAAACAAAAGAAGGTACAAAGTTAGAAATGGTAGGAGACGAGTTTAACCAAGGTCAAGCACCTTATGCAGTAGCTGTTTCATTTGATGCCTCAGAAGAAAATGCTGATTTAGTAGATATATTAAATGAAGCAATTGAAGAATTAACAGCTAATGGTACAATGGATGAAATTAACACTAAATGGTGTAAGTAATATAACTACAGAAATAAAAGCGAATGGGATGTGATGACATGGAATTCTTAGAAATATTATTACCGATGCTATTTAGAGGATTATCTGTTACATTATTAATTGCAATTACAGGAATTTTACTTGGTTTTATCATTGGAGCATTAGGTGGCTATTCATTACAATGTGAAAATAAAATAGCTAAAACCATAGCCAATATATATATATGGATTATTCGAGGAACACCTCTTATTGTTCAAGCTTTATATGTATATTACGTTGTTCCGAGGATAACTCATATTGATTTATCAAGCAATATTGCTGGTATTGTAGTTATCTCACTTAATTCTGGAGCTTTTATTTCCGAAATTGTAAGAGGTGCTCTGCAAGGAGTAGATGATGGCCAAAGGGAAGCTGGTGCTGCCCTTGGGCTTTCAAAGAGGCAGATATTATGGCATTTAATAGTACCTCCTGCCTTTAAATCAATGCTGCCAGCATTATTTAATCAATTCATTATTACAGTTAAAGACACAGCATTGTTATCAGTGATAGTTGTAAATGAAGTCACAAAGCAAATACAAAATTATGCTGCATTAAGCTACAAAACTATAGAAGCTTATACAACAGGTGCTGTTTTCTACCTTGCATTAATTTCATTGCTTATTGTGCTTCAAAAATCTGTTGAAATGAAATTGGGAGGAACAAAATGATACGTATAGAAAAATTGTCAAAAAAATTTGGTGAATTAGAAGTATTAAAGGATATTAATGTAGACGTTGATGAAGGCGAAGTTGTTTGTATAATTGGACCTTCTGGGTCTGGAAAAAGTACCTTTTTAAGATGTATTAATCAATTAGAAAGCTCAACTTCTGGAAATATATACTATAATGACGAAAATATGATGGATAAATCTTTTGATATACAATTATCTAGACAAGACTTAGGAATGGTTTTTCAAAAGTTTAACTTATTTCCTATGAAAACCGTAATAGAAAATATTATGTTAGCACCCCTTTTAACAAAAGGTATTAGCAAAAATGAAGCAAGAGAAAAAGCAATGAAGTTATTAGAAAAAGTTGGATTAGTTGATAAAGCAGATGTAATGCCTCATGCACTTTCTGGTGGACAACAGCAAAGGGTTGCTATTGCAAGAGCACTAGCCATGGAACCTAAAGTATTACTTTTCGATGAGCCAACTTCTGCACTTGACCCAGAGTTAGTTGGTGAAGTTTTAGAAGTTATGAAAAACCTAGCTGACGATGGCATGACAATGATTATTGTTACCCATGAGATGGCATTTGCCAAAGAAGTAGCTGACCGTGTTATCTTCATGGATGGAGGATATGTTGTAGAAGATAATGTACCTGAAGAAATTTTCTCTAATCCTAAAAATAAAAGAACTAGATCTTTTCTATCTAGAGTATTGTTAGCAAAACCAGCCTAAAGGCTTCTAAGAAAGTGCTTCAATATCACTTGCTTTAATCAACAAATTTAATCGTTAAATATTCATATTTTTTTAAAAAAAGTAGCTCACTATGAGCTACTTTAATATCTTATCTATAACTTCAAATCTTTGATATTAGAAATATTTAAACCGGACTTTAAAAAACCTTCTTATACAACTCCATAATATCTTCTTTACTTGGTATTCTTGGATTTCCTGGAGTACAAGCATCCACCATTGCCAAATCCGCTAGAGTTTCAATATCTTTTTTATCTACTCCTAATTCTTTAAAATCTTCTGGAATTCCTACAGCTTTAGAAAGAGTCTTGATTGCTTCTATACAAGCTTTATTAGCTTCATCTGTATTCATTCCTACTGTATTTACACCCATAGCTTCTGCAACGGCTCTTAACTTATCCCCTGCTTCACTGACATTATACTCAGTTACATATGGAAGAATTATAGCATTACATACACCATGAGGAAGATCATAAAAACCACCTAATTGATGTGCCATTGAATGAACTATACCTAATCCACCATTGCTAAATCCCATTCCTGTTACAAATTGTCCATAAGCCATTGCTTCACGTGCCTTTATATCGCCTCCATTAATAACGGCATCTTTAAGACTAGCTGAAATTGCCTTTATAGCCTCTAAGTTAAACATATCTGTAAATGGAGTAGCTCCTTTTGTAATGTATCCTTCTATAGCGTGAGTCAATGCATCCATTCCAGTTGCTGCAGTCAAAGAAGCTGGCATACCCACCATAAGGTCTGCATCATTTACAGCTACAGTTGCAATAGAATTGGCATCAACTATTACCATTTTTACTTTTCTCTCTTCATCAGTAATTACGTAGTTAATAGTAGCTTCACTTGCTGTTCCTGCAGTTGTATTTATTGCAACAATAGGAATAGCTTTATTTTTAGTTTTATTTACACCTTCATAATCAACTATGTTTCCTGGATTAGTTGCTAAAATTGCAACTCCTTTACCAGTATCTTGTGGAGAACCTCCACCTATGCTTACTACAAAATCACATTGGTTTTCTTTAAGACATTGATATGCATCATTAACATTTTTAACAGTAGGATTAGGTTTAACGTCAGAAAAAACGCAATATTCGATATTAGCTTTATCTAATACTTCTAAAACTTTACCTACAACACCAATTTTCACTAGAATCTCATCTGTAACAACGATTGCTTTTTTTACATTTAATTTCTGAACTTCATTTGGAATTAATTGTATTGCTCCAGAACCCATTAAAACATTTGATGGAAAATAATACGCTTGTGCCATAATACCACTCCTCAATTTGTTAAATATTTAACTTCTACTTTAATTTTAACTTATTTTAAAAGCTTTACAATATTCCCTTGACAATAAAGTGTACACATTTTTGAATATAAAAAAGATAGTGTCCAATAATTAAACACTATCTTTTTTATTGATTTTCTTCAGTTTATTATATAAAGTCGTTCTGCTTATACCTAGTTTTTTTGCAGATAATTTATAATTGTAATTATTATTTTTAAGACAATTCTTAATAGCAATCTCTTCTATCTTATCAATTGTTAGTTGCTCTATTTTAAAATTAATAATTTCTTTTTCTGTATATTGGTTTTCCTTAAGAGTAAGGTCAAACTCCAATTCACCATTTAAACTAACTATTCTCTCTACAATTTTCTCAAGTTCAGTAATATTCCCTCCATAATTGTAGGAATATAAAACATCTAAAACTTCCTGCTTTGGTTGTACAAGTTTCTTTTTATGTCTATTAGATATTACTTTCAAATAATATGCTATTAAAGCTTTCACATCCGCTTGTCTTTCCCTTAATGGTGGAATATTTATAGGTATTACAGATAGTTCATAAAATAATTCTATATTGAAATTTCCAATCTCAACTTCCCTCTTTAAATCTATACTAGTTGTGCTAATTATTCTTGTTTTAATGATAGAGTTATTAGATTTCGTTGATTTTATATAATTCAATAATTTCTTTTGCACAGCTAAAGACATGTAATTAACTCCCTCAATAAGAATTGTGCCACTAAAAAACGAGTTAAGTTTACCTAAGTACTTACTTTTTCTTTCATCTATATTTTTATTATTTCCAAATAAATCATATAGCAATTCTTCTTCTGTCTTAATCTCACAATTTACTTCAACAAAAGGCATTTTTGATTTATTGCTTTCATTGTGAATTGCTTCTGCAAGCATTGTCTTCCCAACGCCATTCTCCCCTGTTATCAATATTGCAGAAGGACTATTGGCAATTTTTTTACTATATCGAATTATATTTCTCATAATACTATCTTCGCAAACCATATCTTTAAAGTAATAATTTGCTTGAAGGTTTGAATACTTATTCGCTATATGTATTATATCGTCAACAGTTTTTATTATCATTACATAACCATTAGAGGACCCGTCAATATTTATTATATAATGGCTGTCTATAACCATCTCCATATTAGATGATTTTAATAAAAAATGTTCATTTTCAAGTTCCTTTGAGTCTATTATATTTTGCTTAAATTGATTTCCTACAAAATAATCATATATGTAGTAACCTATAGCCATGGAATCTTTTAAAAATTTAGTTGCAAAGGAGTTTATAAATACTATTTTACCCCTTTTATCTGTAGTAACTATTCCCAAATTTATGGATTCAATAACTGAATTAGTTACTCTATTGGCTATGTCAATTTTCTGCAAGCTACTTTCATACAGAAGGTGGTTCTTTATTGAATTAACCGCTGCTACCACTAGCCCTAATGTATGCTTATGAACATTTTCTGAGTAACCATTTAAATTAACAAAACCTATTATTTTTTCATTTTGATCATGTATAGAAGCACAAGAACAAGTGAATTTATTAAAAATAAATAGAAAATGATCACTACCTTCCAATTGACAAGGTAAATCTTCACCTAAACAAACAGAAATAGCATTAGTTCCAGCGCTTTCTATACTCATATCAGCTCCAGTCTTCATACCATAACTTTCAGCCATTTCAACTATAGCATCGTCACCTACCATATGAAGAATTACACCATTTTCATCTAGTAGCTCTAGAAAAAAACCTGTGTTTTCGACAAAATGATATAATTCATATAAAAATGGCTCTGCTACCTTAATAAGATAGTTTTTCCTAGCAAAAATCTCAACTATTTCGTTTTGACTAACACTACATTTAATGTTTGTGTCTTCTCGTTTTAATCCAGCCTTCTCTGATTTTTTATTATAATAATCAATTACATTTGGTTTGATATGTGTTACCGATGAAGAATACATATAGACTCCTCTTTTCATTATTTAATAAATGATAAATTTATTCTAAAAAATTCCACAATCTTTCAATTTCTTTCTATAAATTTATAATATAATAATTTAAAACTATATTCAAATAGATTTCAAAAGGAAAACCCATATTTTATACGAACTTTTGTTCTTTTTTTAAGTAAATAAAAAGTACCTTCTATATCAATAAAAGGTACTATTATTTTGCTGCTTTTAATTTTGCTATATCTGCATAGTTATTTGCTGTAACTATCTCAACAGTTGACAAATCTTTTCTTAGTGCTTCAATTTCACCTTTAATATGTACTATATCATTAGCCATTTTATCGTGTTCAGCCTTATTTACCTCCGCTGAATGTTCTAGCGCTTTCACTATTTGATAAGTTTCATTTTGTTTTATTTTAACCTCTTTGATGTCACTCTGCATATTCTTCATGTCACTCTGCATATTCTTCATGTCACTCTGCATATTTTTCAATATTTCTAGTATTTCTTTTTCCACCATATCACCACCTACCAATATTATATCATATTATTAGTCATAAACTACTTTTAAATAATGGAAATTTTTATTCTTAATCTTATGTTGAAAACTACCAGCCTTAGCATAAAAATAATATTTAATTTGCTAAAAATTATTGTTTTGAATTTTCCAAAAATTTGATTGACGATAGGTATGTTATTCAATATAATTAATCCAAAGATATATTAGATTTTCAATTTATCTAACTAATAAAAGTGAGGTTAATTTTATGAATATTTGTTTTATAATTAATAGCTGGGATACTATAGTTCCAGAAACTGAGTCTACTTTAAGAATGATTCATGAAGCTTACAAAAGAAATCATAATGTAGGAATACTTTATACTCAAAATCTTACAATAAGAAATAATGAAACTTATGGATTTATGAAGATGATAAAAAAAGGTATTGTTGTATCAGAAAATATGGTTACATTTTATAAGAAAGTTCAATTTACTGAACAAATGTTACCACTAAAAGGCTTTGATGTTGTGTTTTTAAGAAAAAATCCTCCATTAGACAACTTGCTATTGAATTTCTTAGACTCAATTAATGATGAGGTTTTCATCGTTAATGATTTAAATGGACTTAGAAAAGCAAATAATAAACTGTATACTTCTACTTTTTATGATCCAGAAAATACATATATCCCTAAAACATATGTATCTAAAAATGTTGATTATTTAAAAAGGATAGTTTCTGAGAGCAAAGATTCAAAGATGATCCTAAAGCCCGTTGATGGTTATGGTGGAAGTGGAGTTATTATAATTGAAAAAGCAGCTACACAAAATTTAAATTCTCTGCTAGATTATTATATCAATACAGACAAAGGTAAAAAATACGTTATGCTCCAAGAGTACATTGAAGGTGCAGAAAATGGAGATGTAAGAGTCTTAATCCTAAACGGAAAAGTAATAGGTGCCTATAGAAGAATACCTTCATCAGATGATATTAGATCAAACATACATGCTGGTGGTTCTGCAGAAAAATATACATTAACTCATGAAGAGAAAGTTATATGCAATAAAATAGCAAAAAAACTAAAAGCAGATGGAATATATTTTGCAGGAATAGATGTTATTAATAAGAAGCTTTTAGAAGTAAATGTACAAAGTCCAGGAGGCATCGTAAACATAAATAAATTTAATAAAGTAAAACTTCAAAAGGATATAATAGATTTTGTAGAAGAAGTAGCTGAAGAAAAAGAAAATATGCTAAAAGAAAAATCTCATAATATAAAAAACAGACAATCTTCTAAAAACGAGGTAGATAATGCTTAAGCTATCCATTGAAGAAATAATAAAAAAAATAAAAAAGGAAGAGCTATTAGATGTAACAGTAGATGATGGGTCTTTTAGTATAGTTATTGAAAAATATGTCCCATTTATTTGTACAGCCATCCATAATGGTAGTAATTTTAGTAAGGAATTACAAGAGAAAAGTATTTTAAATAAACAAGATAGATGGAATGAGGAAGATCCTTTAACGGGAGATTTTATTGATTCTTTGCCTATCAATATAATTGTTAATGACTCTAGATATGAATATGATCTAAACAGAGAAGAAAAAGACTGTATTTATGATACAGCCTGGGGAAAACAAGTTTGGATTGAAAAACTACCTGAAGATATGAAGAAACAAGGAATAGAAAAGCACAGAAATTTTTACAAAGTATTAGATGCATTAGTTCTTAAAATCGAAGAAAAGTTTAATACTTGTATAATATATGATGTTCACTCTTATAATTATAAGAGAGATAAAGTTCACAATGAATATCCTGTTTTCAATCTAGGTACAGAAAGAATAAACACGCCAAAGAACCGCAGATATATATCAAAATTTATAAGTGAACTTAATAAAATTAAATTTGAAGACTTTGATAATCTAGTTGCTGAAAATGAAGTGTTTTTTGGAAGAGGCTATTTAGCAAAACATGTACAGAGTATTTATAGCAATACTATAGTAATGCCTTTAGAAGTAAAGAAAATTTACTGTAATGAAAACACAGGAGATATATATCCTAGTGTAGTCAATACCTTAAAAGAAGGTCTTAAAAATGCAATAATCACAAATTCTTTATATTATATAAATAAGGAAGCTAATACAAAGATAAAAAACAAAACTGATTTATTATCAAATATTGAAGACCCGATACTTAAAAAAGTAGATGCAAAGTTATATTCTTTGCTTAAAAACTTTGAGACACTAACTTATGTTAATCCAAAAAACTTAGAACGTTGCAGAAGGCAATTTTTCGATTCAGGATATAGGCATATTCCAGAGTTTAGTTATATACCACTTAAAGTAGATACTTACGATTTAAAGAAAAACTTATATGCATTACCCATTACAGACATCTCAGATGTATCAGTACAATTAATGTATAAAGAGATAATTAATGAATACTCCACTACCATAGATATGTTAACCTCAAGGGGAACTGAGGATTTCTTATATAATTCTATGAAATTATACGGTAAGCCAAGTAAGGATGACGTAAAGAATGCTAATTATGTTATACAATCTTATGGATTAGACGACGACGAGGATAAGAATTTAACTAAAGAAAAAGTATTAAAATTATTGAAAAATGAGATAGATAACTGGGGAATGGGTGGTAAGATTACCTTCTCAAAAAATATGGCAGCTAGAATTATGGTTAATTCATCAAAACGCACACTTGTAGTTAATGACAAAGCTAAATTTAATTCCAATGATATTAAATTGCTTTCTCAACATGAATTAGGCGTACATATGCTAACTACCATGAACGCTATAAAACAACCTTTAAAGTTTTTGCAATTAGGAACTCCAAATAATGTTGAAACTCAAGAAGGACTAGCAGTATTAGCTGAATGTTTGACTGGAAATATTCATATAAATAGATTAAAAGATTTAGCATATAGAGTAGTCGCTGTAAATTTAATGGTTAAGGGATATGGATTTAAAGATATATTCGAATATTTAATGGATGAGCATAACTTTGATAAAGATTCTGCCTTTAACTTAACTGCAAGAGTTATGAGAGGTGGCGGTTTCACAAAAGATTATATATACTTAAAAGGATTTATAAAAGTATATAATTACTATATAGAAGGAAATTCCTTAGAAGAATTGCTCATAGGGAAAACATCTTTAGAATATATTGATTTATTTAAGGAGTTAATTAATAGAGGTCATTTAAAAAAGCCTACATTTAAAAACAATATATATAAAGAAGGAGAACTTGATAATAAAATTATTGAGTATATATTAAAAAGCACAAAAAACTATTAATAATTATTAATGATAAGCTTTGAAATCTAAACAATTTCAAAGTTTTGATTTATACTTATATAACTGAAAGGGGTAAAAATGGAAGAGTTTTTAGAAATTATTGTCACTAGTCGATATAGCCTGAAGATAGTCTGGAGTTTAATGTGTTTAGTGATTGTTATAGTTATAGCAAGATTACTTAAAAATATCCTTTATAAGAGTATTGATGATAATAACAAATACTACCTAGTAAAACAAAGGATTAATTATATTATTGGTTTTATAATAATTATTATTAATGTCTTTATCTGGGCAGATGACTCTAAAAACCTAACAACTTATATTGGATTATTATCTGCAGGTATTGCAATTGCTCTTAAAGAGCTGATTACCAATATTTCAGGATGGCTATTTATAGAAGTAAGAAGACCTTTTGATGTAGGCCATAGGATATTGATTGGTGAACAAAAGGGCGATGTTATTGATAAAAGATTATTCCAATTTACCCTTATGGAAGTAAGTTCTGCAGAATCAGGGGAACAAAGCACCGGTAGAATAATAGATGTGCCAAACAGCTTTGTATTTGTTCATCCATTAACTAATTATACAAAAGGATTTGAATATATTTGGAATGAGATTAGCGTATTATTAACCTTTGAAAGCGACTGGGAACTAGCAAAGAAATTACTTAGAGAGATTGTAGACAAAGATACTAAAGTAATTACATCTGAAGTAGCAAAACAACTTAAGGATGCTACAAAAAAGTATATGATTCACTATAAAAATCTGACTCCAATTGTTTATACTGATGTAAAAGAAAGTGGTATTCAAATGACTATACGGTATTTATGTGCACCAAAACATAGGCGTGGTACTACAAATAATATATGGGAAGATATCTTGAAGATGGTTGACACCCACGAAAATATAGATCTAGCATACCCTACTAAAAGAGTGATAAATTAATAAGCAAACATAAATTCATATTTAAAACACAAAACCAACATCAAATACGATGCTGGTTTTTTTATATACAAGCTCTTAAATTTCCACATATATCGGGAAGTACCTAGTACCCTTGTGGGAGAACGTTAGTCATTTATTTATTGGGTAATAATTTGCTAGTTGCTAACAACGTTTTTCTCCTAAAAAAATACACAATAAGTACTATAGATGGAATAATAAAATTAACTGTAAAAATAATAAGATAAGCATAATCTTTAATCAGCGATTTCAATATCGCATAGTGAGAAATATTTGTTAGAAGAATAATAATTACAATAATAAAATTCATCGGTATGACAAATGGCTTATATGATTTGACCTTGAACACTTGTGCCATAATCATAGCGGCAGCCAGTATTGTAGAGGAAATTTTAAAAAAGAATACTATAATCCATCCAATTACATTAAAAAACTCTATTCGTTGAATAATATTAAATACATTGATTTGTTGTATACTGCTATAATACGGAAATTTCATTATTCTTGCAAGACCTACTCCAAGAACAGCCTGAGTTACTATGGTTATGAAAGTATTCGTCAATATAAAAGCACTAACTAAAATTATTAGTATTTTTGTAATGGAGTGGTTTTTAGTCTTTTTAACATAGGGAATAAACGAAAAGAAAAGAAAGCAATCGCAAAATCTAGTGGCATTATTAAAACAACTAAAAGTAATTTCAGAAATACTTGTATCACTTAGTATTGGAAGAAATACTTTAAAATCCATATTATTGAAATTTAAAATTGCATAAATTACGATTATAAAAAGTACAAATATAGTCATTGTAACAGCTGTTCTGCATATACACTGAAGACCCTTATATGTAGCATAACAACAAGGAATAATCATAAATAAAAGGATAGCATAATCTGGTGTTTCAGGTAAAACTGCTGATAACAAAAAATCTGATAGAAGCAAAACCGTTATTAATGAGATAAAAATCAAATAAATAGAATATACTACACTTACTAATTTACCTAATTTTTTACCTAGAATAACTTGATAATATTCATTAAAAGCCATATTTGGAAATCTACTTGACAAAATAAGCAAAGGTATAGCGAAAAATATAATCATAGGCCCTGAGAGTATATCTACAATCCATGCATCCTGATTTGCAGGTGCCATAGTTACTGTAGGCATAAAAGAAAATCCAAACAAAATACGATTTAATAAAATTAACGAAATTAGTTGAATTGCTGATATTTTCTCGTTTTTAACCATAACTATTTATTCTCCTTTGCTTCTAATTGTGAATTAGAAACTCCTGATTTCTCAATATTAGTTTTTACTGTAACTTCAATTTCTAAGTTAGAAAAATCTTCATTCCATTCGTTTTTGATTTCACTCCAATTTTCGGGGTATTTTCTGTGGATTAACTGACCAAATCCGAAAATATCTGTTTTGTATCCCTGTACTATTTTTATACAATCTTCAACTTCCTTTTTTATTATATCTGAAGTATTACGCTCAATTTGACTAATTGCTCGAATATTGGAAATATCTTCTTCTCCTGTTTCTTCTCCAATAACTCCACTTATTTCAATATCTACATATCCATAATAAACCTCATCCTTTATTTCTATATTCATTTTACTCTGAGCTTTAATAATTTCCACAGAGTTTATACCCTTTCTATCTGGTGATTTTGATACAATAACACCACTTTTTAATTTGCCCGTAATTAAATTAAAAGCTCTTGTTTCAATCCCATCAAGAAATCCCACTAACTTATCGTCTCTCAAAACAGCCGCCCCTTCTATTGAAGGTATATATTTTTCATTTTTCTTTTCATCTATTTTTAATTTATCATCACTTCTTTTTACAACTTCGATAACTCCTACCACCGGTTCTATTCCTTCTGCATAATATGCTTTTAAAAAATCTATTATTTTTACGGATACTCCCTTACCGTTATATATATTATTTTCATATAATTTTTCAATAAATAACGATGGTATTCCTTCCTTTCCACTATTGATCCCCATAACTTCATAAGCAGGGCTTCCTTTTGTAATTGTGAGATTTATATATCTTCTAAATTCATGATCTCTATTAACTATATCTAAATATTGTGCTAACCCTTTGTACGCCGCCTTTTCATTAAAGAATAAAACATTAGTGTGAGGCCAATATAACTTTTTGTCGAATTTTAATGTTGCATTTCTAATTGCATCCAAAATAGATGCTCCTTCACTTTGCAAATAAGAAACATTCTCTTGATCTGTTCCCTTCGTGTTTATACTTTTAGGTTCCATTATTTCATAGGAGAGTTTTACTTTATCTTCTTCTTCATCAATTGCAATAGCACCAACAATACCAAGTTCATTTAGTTCTTTTTTGTTCCAGCACCCAGTAGCAAATGATAACATAAAAATCATTAAAATAAGAAGACTTCTTTTTATAAAATAAGAATGCTCCATTTAACCACCTCCCTCAACTTTGCTTTCTTTTGTTTCTACCTGAAATAAACTCAGGTCTTTTTTTCATTGTCCATAAAGGGAAGCGAATAAGAAAGTCTTTTAATCCTTCAATATTTACAGGCGCCAAAGGAGATAAATAAGGGACCCCAAAAGACGTTAAAGAATTAGCATGTATTATCATTACAAATGTTCCAGCAGTTATTCCGTATATGCCCATACTTCCTGCTAATATCAGTAATATAAACCTATATAAGGTAACCATTTCATTAAGAGATGGTACTATAAAAGTAGCTACAGCTGTAAAAGCAATAACGACAATTAAATCTGCGCTCACTATCCCTGCCTGAACAGCAGCCTCCCCTAGCACCAAAGCTCCTACTATACTAACAGCTGAACCTAAAGCTTTGGGCATCCTTGTGCCTGATTCTTTTAACAATTCAAATGCAATAACCATTAATAGCGCTTCAAGAAATGACGACAAAGGTGTTCCTATATTTGCACCCGCCATAGTAAGCAAAAATACTGTGGGAATCATTTCTTGATGAAAAGTTTCCAGAGCAACATAAAATGCTGGAAAAAAAATGCTAGCAATAATAGCATTCATCCGTACAAACCTCATCACCGTTGCAATATATGGTCTACTATAATAATCCTCACTGGTGTGAATTGTTTCAATAAATAAATGTGGTACTGTAATCACCTGAGGTGATCCGTCACACAATATTGCCACTCTTCCCTCCAAAATCTTTGCAGCAACAATATCTGGTTTTTGTGTATTTCCTACTGTTGAAACAGGTGATATATGACTATCTTCAATATATTCCTCCAAAGATCCGGTATCTAAAATTGCATCAATATCAATGTTAGATAGTCTTTTCCTAACCTCTGCTAACACTTCAAGACTTACTATCCCATTTATATACACAATATTCACTTTCGTCTTAGTTTGCCTACCAATACTCATCTCTTCAAAAACAAGGTTTTCATTTTTAATCTTTCTTCGAATTAAAGCTCTGTTTATATTTATACTTTCGATAAATCCTTCCTTTGGCCCTTTGATTACCATTTCAGATGCAGGCTCGGCAACAGCTCTTTTTTCCCATCCAATACAAGAAATTGATAGTGCAAAGGTTACCCCTTCAATAAATATAATTGTATTACCATCTGCAATATTAGTAATAACTTCCGGCAAATCATTGATTTTTTTTGTATTTGTAACTGGAAACAGTTTTTTAATAGTTTCAAAAGTAAGGTCTTTATTAGTTTCTTCATTACTTGCTTTTAATATAAAAGGATTGATAATATCTCTATCTAGTATCTCCTTTTTCACAATATCTTCTATATAAATCACAAGAGCTTTCATGCCAGAAATCGTCTCGAATTCATAAAAAACAACATCTATACTATTGTTAAAGCTATTTTGTAATATTTTTTTATTCTGCTTAATATTATCCGATATACTATCCATATTGGCTTGTTTATTGTCTTTTGCTTTTTCGCCTACTTCGCTTTCTTTATTAATGTCTATTTTTTTCATTATATTATTTTCACTCCTGATTTTTCCTAAACAATATATATATTAATTTCCCCCATATTTTAAATATATATTCCGAAACAAGTTCATCGATTTTGTATCTAGAGTTTTTAAGAACATCCTATATATGAGAGGTACTGCAATATATCTGTAAATAAAAATAATTCAGCCTCAAAGTTGCGAGGCTGAATTATTTAGTATTTGAATTTAAAAATATTTTTCAAAATCATTTAAACTCTCCAGTTCAAAAATATCCACTAATATTATATCAATAACTCTATTTGATAAATTCTTGATTTTTTTCTCATCTTCCTCAGTAATATTACCAAATTTCTTTGTAAGCTGTTTTATTAGTATTTCTGATTTTCCTTCTTTAATTCCCTCTTTTATACCCTCTTCTCTTATCATTCTACCTATCTCTGTCATCTCAAACACGTCCTTAAACTTATTTTTACTTTTTTAATCTCCGAATTTTTCTAATAATGAATATAGTAATGTTACGCATTGTAATTTAGTATCACTATCCTTTATGTTTTCAGCTAGTTCTATGCTCTCTATTGCTCTTTTGTCCCTATTTACGCTACCTTTCATAAGTGGTAGAAAACTTAATGATAATAAATCTTCATCTGTGAGTTTTAATCCCTTTTCTATCTTCTTTCCTATTGATTGTTTGAAACTCAAAATGCAAATAATTATCATCCTCTGTATAAAATAAATAGTTTATTTTGAAAATCTACTTTTGACTGAAGCTCAAGCAAAAGTTCTTTAGTGCATGTATTATTTTTCTAATAATAAACAGATTAATTAAACAAAAATTTCATCTTTAAGGACACAAATCCAGCACCAAATACGGTGCTGGATTTCTATAAAATATTTTTTATACAAGTTCTTGAACTTCTACATAAAACGGGAAGTACCTGGTACCCTTGTTACATTTTTATTGAATAATTTCAACAAATATTTTTGCTATTCGAGGTTCAAATTGTATTCCTGCACATTTCTTAATTTCATCAATTGCTTCAGTTTTTGACATAGCTTTTCTATAAGTACGATCTTGTGTCATTGCATCATAAGCATCTGCAACAGATATTATTCGCGACAATAGCGGAATTTGTTCACCACTTAACCCTTGTGGATATCCACTTCCATCCCATTTTTCATGATGAGAAAGTATATAGCTTGCTACATGAGATAGTTCTGGTGTAGATTGTGCTATCCTATATCCGATTTCAGAATGTTTTTTCATCTCAATCCACTCTTCATCAGAAAGTGAACCCTTTTTAAGAAGAATCTGATTATTAATGGCTATCTTACCTATATCATGCAACATTGAAAATAGTTTAATTTGATTGAGTTCATCTTCTGATAAATTTAATGCTTTACCAATCATAATAGATATTTCTGTCATTCTAGTAGCATGTTCTTGTGTTTCGTGGCTTTTTTCATATAATGTACTTTTCATAGATTCAATAATTGAATTATGCATGCTTCTACTTTCAAGCAACTTACTGTTATACATATGCCTCTCTGCTATTTTCATTGTTTCAATGATAGATTCATTTATATTTTCTTTTGTTGCACATCCTAAAGAAATGCTATGTATAATTTCATCATTTCCTAAATCCAATTTTTCCTTTTGACATGCACATTTAATTCTCTTCTGGATTTCATTGACCGTCTTTTCGCTAGTTTTGGGTAATAATAAAACAAATTCATCGCCTCCCCATCTCACAGCAATATCTTCAGCACGACAATTATTCACAAATATATTTGCAATTGACTTAAGTAACTTATCGCCAGAATAATGTCCAAATACGTCGTTTGTAAGTTTTAATCCATTTACATCACCCATAATAATTGAAATAGGTAAATTACATTCATTGTCAATATCTTTTATGCATTTTTCAAAAAATTCTCTATTGAAAACCCCTGTCAATGTATCATGATAGCTTAAATACTCAACTTTTTCTTTGCTCTCCTTTAATTCAGTAATATCAGTTAATACAATAAATGTATTTCTTTCACCCATATAGGTTATCGTATCTGCAGATACTAATCCATAGAAATGATTTTCATCAGTTTTTATCTTTATAATTAACTTATCTACCTTGCCAGTATCCTTTATCATTTTTAATATCTTTTCAGCTGCCGTCATCTCATCTGAACTTAAAAAATCAATAAACCGCTTTCCGATAAATTTACTTTCATCAGCTTTAAAAATGTTTTTACATGCATTATTCACTTGTGTAATTGTCAAACTATCTGTTTTACATACCATAATTGGTGATGGATTACTGTCAAAAAGCCTTTCAAATTTATCTAATGCCGCTTGTTGAGCTGATAAATCTTTCGAAATACCAAACAAAACTTCTTCTCCATTCCAAATACCAGACCATATCCTTGTTTCAACTGGAATCAGTCTTCCTTCTTTAGACTGAAGTGGTAGTGGACAAGCATCCCTTTTCCCCATAATCATCATTCCAACTATTTCTTGTGCTTCTTCACGATATTGTTGTGGATGAAGTTCAAGAACATGCATACTATGTAATTCTTTTTCAGAATAGCCCAATTTCATTTTCGTTGCTTTATTGGTATATATTACATATCCAGCTTTATCCAAAATTATCAGTAAATCATCTAATGTATTGAACAAATCACGAAAATTAGCTTCACTTTCAGCAATCTTTCTTCTAGCTTCATTAGTCTCAGTGATATCATTCATTACAGTGAGAAGGTATTTCTGGTTTTCTATATCTATAGTATCAATAGAAAATAAGCCATCTAAAATATTACCCGTTTTAGTTCTTACTTTGACTTCATAATTATTGACCTTCCCATGCTTTTTAAAAGTGCTAAGAACTCTATTTCTGTCATCAATGTTCACAAACAAATTTAAATCAGATGATTTTGTCCCTATCACTTCTTCCCTAGTATAGCCTGTCTTTTCAAAGAATGACTTATTGGCTTCAATATACCTTCCCGTTTCAATCTCACTAATTGCCATTAATGATGAATTATCATTAAATGCTTTTGAGAATCGATTATTGGCGCTAACTAATTTGGATACATCTTTGCATATTAAAAATATTACTTTTTTGTTCTGCCATATGCCCGCTTCCCTCTTTGTTATAACAGGTATAACTTTATCTTTTCTAAGACATAACATTTCTAAACAAGAATCATCCTGCCCTTCAATGTTTAAAGAATTGCAATCTTTTTCTCCTTTGTTAAAAGCAAGGAGAAAGTCAGAAATTTTCATCTCTATTAATTCATCTTCCGAATATCCTAAAGTAGAAATTGCATATTTATTTGCAGCTAATATGTTTTCTTTTTCCCCTAATATAAAACATAAATCATCCAACATATTAAACAGTTGAAAAAATGAACTTTTATCCATACTCAACCTCCAATATTTTTCCTAAATTGCTTCAACAAGACTCATCCTTTGTTGGTTTATATTCTAATTATATATGATTTTCGACAAAATTTATAGCTTCCAATCATTTCTTTATCAACTATTCGATTAGATAACAAGTTTGTCGCCCATGTCTCCTCACAAAGACCTCCAGGGTAATAAACATTTCATTAAAATTGTAAGTATTTGTTCATACCACCCGATGGTATTTGTCTGACATTAATATGAAAGGTAATTCAAATAGATCTGTATATAAATTACATTCATTTTAGTTTAACTCCTTTCATAAACACATAAATTAATTGATATTTTTTAAGCTTTCTATATATTCATCTATTTCTATCCTTATAATATTTACAGTTGGCCCATATATTACTTGAATATATTTACCCCTAACGATTACATTAATTGATGGTTCCCAACCAACTGAAAAAAGTAACAAATATATATCTGAAATAGAAATTGCTGAGACAAGCACTCTGAAATATTTTGCAATAGACAAGGTTGCTGAGGTAACTCTTGATGCAAACAAAACCACTATAGTTCTTGGTAAAAACTCTGATAAATTAGCTGAAGTACTTAAAGTTCTAAGTGACGACGAAGGAATTAAGTGGACGTTCAATGGGGAAAATATCAAATAATCCTCTAGCGAAATTCACTAGGGGATTATTTATTGACTATTTTTCACCAATGCTTAATAATTCCATTATACTTAAGATAGTTTGTAGACTTACAATATTTTTCAAATTTTCTTTATACTTTATTAGTTACTCTTTTAACCATAAGTACATGATAAAATTGCCCTATCTATCTTTTTTATCATAATTTGGATTACTCACATACAATGCAAACCATTAAATGTGTTGAAAAAGCAGACGTTTTAGGTTAACCCTAAAACGTCTGCTTTTAAACTAATGGGTCAGTAGATAGATTTGTGTTTACACAAATCTATCTACTGACCCAGACTAATTTATTTATTACTCATATTTCACTGATGACCTGCCACTATCTGCATATGTGTCAGTAGGTAAATTATTTGCAAATGTAGTTGCGTTGTCAAGAATAACATTTCCTGCATTACTTGCAACTATAGCTGCATCTGTAGACGAGTTACCATCAAAGCTTGAATTAACTATTTTACCATAACTTCCTTCATAAACATAAAGCGCTCCACCGTTTGTGCCTGCTTTGTTATTAGTAAATGAACAACTGTCTACATAAACTGATGAGTAGATGTCTATCAATAGCTCCCATGAATCATCTATTAAATCGAAGTCTGTTTCATTTGGTACTGCTTGAGATGCACGGTCTATAACATATATTGCACCACCAGCTGTTTCTGATTCATTATTATCAAATATACAGTCTGTGAAAGTAGACATTGCACCGTAATCAGTAAATGCTGCTCCACCTTTATAGCTTGCATAGTTATCTGCAAAAGTACAATCTGTATAAATTGCATTAGTACCTGCCCTATCTAATGTAGCTCCACCATATTGTGCTGTATTATTTGTAAATGTACAATTATCATATACTGGATTACCGCCATGGTAAGTATAAGTTGCGCCACCTTCTTCAGCATAGTTATCATCAAATACGCAATTATAAACCTCTGTGTCAAATCCTAAAGTTGGCTCTTCGTCAGGTCTTACTCTGTTTCCTGCTAAGTAGTTCAGCAAACCGCCACCTTTATTATCATATACATAACCATCTATACCATCTGCGTATCCGCCTGTAATAGTAACTCCATCGATTATAGCTTCATCAGCTCCGATAAGAACATGATAGCTATTGTCAGTTTTTATTGTAGTATCACCAATTTCACCACTTAAAATAGTTTCATTGTTTTCATAATCTCTTTCATCAGCATTTGCTTCTGTTCCATCAAATCCACCATATACATTAACGCCTGATCTTAAAACGAATGAATCTTCTCTATTTTCACCTGTGTAATATATACCCTCTGCTACCCAAACATCAACATCTGTAGCATTTAATTCGTAAGCTGCATTAGCGTAATTTATAGCATCTTGTAATGATGTAAACGCATCTGCCCAACTGCTACCATTTCCATTACTAGTTGCATCTGCATCTACATATACAACTACTCCAATATCACTAGCATCCTCTGAAGCTACAGGATTTGTAAGGTCCATTTGAGTTGGCTCATCATTTCCTTCAATTGAATATAAATACTCAATTATTTCTTCATAATCTTCATCTGTTCTAGTTTTAATAATATCTGCATTAAATCCGATTTCTCCACCATCAATAGCTGCTGACTCTGCAGGAGAACCACTTTCTAAACTAAAGTCCATATTGTCTGCATCAACAAACATTGGGTCAGTATCTAATACAGCCTCACCATTATATCCACCTTGGACAATTGAGTATTCAACCTTTGGATTACACTCATTCCAGTTGTATACAGCAATTTTATCTTGGTCACAATAGTTACCCCATATGATAGAATCTATCAATATTGGATCATTAAATGGACCTGTTCCTTGATATAATGCAGCTCCAGCTTCACTTGCTGTATTATTATAGAATGTAGTGTTTGAAATTACAGGATTAGAAACACCATCATTACCTAAAGCAGCACCTGATTGTGCATAGTTATTAATGAATAAACAGTTTTCAAGTAAAGGACTTCCTCCGAAATCATTATAAATAGCTCCACCTTTACCATCTGTACATTCATTTCCGTCAAATATACAATCAATAAAAATCGCTTGTGACATCATATCAATAGAAACTCCGCCACCTCTTCCGACAGCTACATTATTACTAATAGTTGTATTAATAAATGTTGGAAGATCATCTAAGTCACCAGTTCCCATGATGTATACACCTGCACCTTTACCACTTGAGTTGTTAGTAATAGTACAGTTTTTAATTGTTGGTGCAACTTCCCAGATTATAATACCGTTACCGTTTGATGAAGATGAAGCATCTCCTTCTGTAACTGCATCTGGTGTAGAGTGACCTGTTGAAACGCTGTCACTATCTGACGAGTCTGACTCACCAGTTGGTAGTTCACTATCTGCGCTACCGTCGGTAGTTGGTGGCATCATTTTCTCGTCACTTTCTCCATCTGTTGGAGGTGTCATACCCTCTTGACCTTCTCCATCTGTTGGAGGTGCCATTTTTTCCTCACCAGCATCTTCTCCACTAGCATCTGAAGGTGGTCCCATCATTGTTTGAGTAAATGCACCGTCTGAAATTGTAAACCCATCAATTAGAGCATTAGCTGCAATAACTACTTTAACTGAATTATCAGATGAATCATCCTTAACCCCAATATCTCCTGAAAGAATAGTTACATTATTTTCCCAATCTCTTGCATCTAAACTTTTTTCATCACCTTCAAATCCACCATAAACTGCAACATCATCAACCATTGTAAAACTCACTGAAGTATCTTCATCCTCTGTAGGATAATATGTCCCCTCAGCAACCCAAATTTCATTGACATCAGTTGCTACTTCTAGTGCATCTTGTAATGAAGTATATGCATTATCCCAACTTGAACCATCATTATTTCCAGTAGCATCAGTATCTACATATATAACTTCTCCGCCACCAGTAGTTGCTGAATTCTCTGCACTATCTGTGCCGCACCCTACTAAGGTTACAAACAAACTGCAAACCATCAATAAAGAAATAATCTTTTTTTTCATATTCTTTTCTCCTTTATAAATAATAAATTATGTATTATATGATTAAACCACAAAAAGTAAGTTGAACTAATTTCAGGCACAATATCTACTGCATATTGAACATTTATGACACTATACATTGTGCCTGAAGTTCAACTAAAATACCTTTTGTGAAATAACCATTATATATATAATACATAACGAACCTTAAAGAAACATTGAAAAAATCACATTACCCTCGCAATGTGATTTTAAAAACAATATATTCATTTGGAATACTTTCTACATGAATCTTACCTTTATGCATATCTACTATATTTTTAACAATAGATAATCCTATACCATGTCCCCCTGTCTCTCCATTTCTCGAAGCATCAGCCCTATAGAATTTATCAAATATCTTATCTTTCTGCTCTTTTGTAACACCTATACCTTCATTAAACATTTCTATTATTTTAATATCACCTTTTGTATGAAGACTAGCTTTAATGATAGAATCCTTCTTTGAATACTTAATAGCATTTTCCATTAGTGCTCCTATCATTTTACGAAGGCCCTCTTCATAGCCCTTAAACATAATATTCTCTTCTATTGTAGTTTCTATACGATTTCCTTGCTCATACGCTATAACTTCTAGAGGTAATATAGTACTTTCCATTATATTACTAAGGTTAAAGGAAAGAAAAGTATAATTCTTTTGTTCTGTTCGTGCTAGTAGTAATAAATCTTGAATCAAATTACTCATCCTCTTTATACCTTCACTCATTGCACTTGTTCTGTTACTTTTGCCTTTTTCTATCTCTAACATATCTAGGTTAGCCGAAATAATAGATAATGGTGTCTTTAATTCGTGACTAGAATCGGAAATGAATCGTTTTTGTTTTTGAAAAGCTACTTCAACTGGTTTTGTGATGTATCTAGAAAGAATCGTAATCAGAATAAATAAAACTCCAACGCTTAGAAACCCAATGCCAATGGACAAGGATAGTAGTTTCTCAAGCATACCCTCTTGAACTACCGTGTCTGCAAACACAACAATATATCCATACTCTATTTTCTTCACCCGGTATCTATATCCTTCTATAGTACCGACAAAGTCTTTATTATTAATAATCTTATTTACAATCTCATCAATATCAGCCATAGGCATTTTTTCATCATTAAATATAACTTCACTTATCTCACCCTCAGATGTTACCTTAAGGGAAACTCCTTTAATCATTTGTATTTGACTAGGGGGACCATCGGGTCTGCCTACTATATGTTCTGACTCTATCAATTTACCATTATTATAAGTTATACTTTCAAGAAATGCATCAGTATCTTGTAATGCGATCTGTCCCATAAAAATGTTTATAGTTATAAATATAGCAGATAATAAGATAATTAGAGCAGTCATAGCAACTACAACAATTTTAATACGCATTTTTTTAATCATAACTGGTCCTCCAATGAATATCCCAGTCCTCTTGACGCCTTTATCTTAACATTAGAACGAATAAACTTCAGTTTCTTACGTACAAAAGAAATATATACTTCAACCGAATTGTATTCACCCTCATAGTTATAGCCCCATATTTTTTCAACAATTTTATCTTTAGTTATGATTTGTTTTGGATTTTCCATTAAGATTTCGAGTATTTGATATTCTTTCAAACTTAGCTTAACTTCTCCTTCATCTGTAGAGGCCTTTAAACATTCTTTTTCCACACTGAGGTCTGCAAAGGTTAATACATCTCCCGTAAAGATACCTTTCCTTCGTGTAGCCGAACGGATTCTAGCCATCAATTCTATTGTTTGAAATGGTTTTGTAATATAATCATCTGCTCCACAATCGAGGCCCATGACTTTGTCTTCTACCTCAGATATAGCCGTTAACATTATAATAGGTGTAGAAATTTCCTGCTTGCGTAAATTTTTCAGCACTTCAATACCATTCATTTTCGGCAACATAATATCTAAAATAATAAGGTCGTAAATGCCTGAAAGCCCGTATTCAAGTCCATCCTCACCATCATATACTGCATCAACGATATATTTATCTTTTTTTAGCAGTTCCATAACAATATCCGACAAAGACCTCTCATCTTCAACAAGTAAAATTCTCATCTGATATCTTCACCACCTTTCTCGTTTATTATAACAAACTATAAGGTAATTCTGTACCATTGAGTGGCCATAAATAATATTTATTTGCTTACAAAAAACAAAGACTAGTTCTCAGCGCTAGTCTTTGTCTTATACATTTATTTATTTGGCAAAACCTCTAAAAGAGGTTTCCCTTCATCTAAAGTACAATATCAGTAACAGTCTTCTCTTCAATGTAAGCAGAATCTTTAGCTGCATAATCACCAGAAGAAGTAT
>NZ_JBTVVN010000109.1:0-473 GCF_054819755.1 Clostridium sp. DL1XJH146 | reverse complement strand
GAGGCCACTGAAAAAGCATACCTTTTTTAGTGGCCTTCTGATTGAATAAAAAAAAGCACAACAAATTTGGGTCACAAAACAAAATTTGTTGTGCTTTTTTATAAAAAACTATCTATTTAATCTCTATTTCTTTGTCATTAGATTCAATATTCTTTTAACATTTACCGCAAATACCGTTATTGCTCCTTGCATTTGCATGCCAAGTAAGCCCGACGATTTTGCTACATCATAGCCGTGCTGATGTTTTATTTCACTATTTTTAGCCTCAATCATATATCGTTCCTTAGAACGCTCTTTAAAATAATCACTCTTTTCAAATTCAATTTGTTCTTTATGTAGATCTGATTTTATCGTTACAGAATAAGATTTAGTTTTTGATCCTTCTTTATAACAGCCCTCACGGGCAGGACATCTTTTGCATTTTTCAACATCGAAATAGTATGTAACTGTTTGGTTTTTACTAACATTTTTTT
>NZ_JBTVVN010000108.1:0-486 GCF_054819755.1 Clostridium sp. DL1XJH146 | reverse complement strand
ATTACAACTAGTGCAATTAACACAATAAATATAAAAACAATTATAATTTATATTTCTATGCAATTTTCAAAGAACATTTTGAATTAGAAATTAGGTTGTTACTTAAAAATAAGAATCATCGTATAAGAAATAAATTCTTAACCGCTAATCCTTTATTTTAAATGGTGGGTCTAAATGGACTCGAACCATCGACCTCACGCTTATCAGGCGTGCGCTCTAACCAGCTGAGCTATAGACCCAAATATGGTGGAGATAAAGAGATTCGAACTCTTGACCCCCTGCGTGCAAGGCAGGTGCTCTCCCAACTGAGCTATACCCCCATTTATAAATATCAGACAATATCTCATATAAAGCCCGAAATTCACCTATTCTATAACTTCTAATTCTTTTGAGGTTGGTCCCTCAAAATTAAACAGAGATTTGCCAGACAACTCCCTAGAAAGGAGGTGATCCAGCCGCAGGTTCTCCTACGGCTACCTTGTTACG
>NZ_JBTVVN010000107.1:0-540 GCF_054819755.1 Clostridium sp. DL1XJH146 | reverse complement strand
GAGGCCACTGAAAAACTATGAAATTAAAATCATTATCGCATTAAATGTGATAATGATTTTTTTATATCTCAAAAAGGATTTTGAGGCTTGATGTCGAATAAATATATATATAGACTATTATTGATAGGAAGGAACTATACATATGATTAAAGGACAACAAAAACTAGTGATGAGCCAATATTTAGAACTTTATGATCTTCTTATACCAAAGGATCATATGCTAAGAAAAATAAATGATTTAGTTGATTTTTCATTTATTTATGATGAATTACTTTGTAATTATAGTTTGGGTCAAGGTCGTGGTGCAAAAGACCCAATAATGATGTTCAAATATTTACTGCTTAAAACAATATATGAAATTTCTGACGAAGACGTTGTAGAACGTTCACTTTATGATATGTCATTTAAATATTTTTTGAATTTAGCACCTGAAGAAAAAGATTTAATAAATCCTAGTTCGTTGACTAAATTTAGAAAGCTACGCTTAAAAGATATTAATTTATTGGATATGCTAATTGCTAAAACAGTACATTTAGCAAT
>NZ_JBTVVN010000106.1:0-572 GCF_054819755.1 Clostridium sp. DL1XJH146 | reverse complement strand
ACTAATAATCAAAATGGAACTGTAGCTATTGAGAATGGACGTATTAAGATTCCAAAATTAAAATCTATGATTAAAATAAAACAGCATAGAGACTTCGATGGCTTAATAAAAAGTTGTACTATATCAAAAACACGGGGCAATAAGTATTATATTTCTATACTAGTTGATTCTGAAAATATAAAGTTACCAAAGATAGAAAATAAAATAGGTGTTGATGTAGGACTCAAAGAGTTTGCAGTTTGTTCTAATGGTGATAGATATGCTAATCCTAAATGGCTCAGAAAATCAGAAAAAAGATTAAAAAAACTCCAAAAGGATTTATCAAGAAAGAAAAAAATGAGTAAAAACAGAGATAAAGCTAGATTAAAAGTTGCTAAACTTCATGAGAAGATTGCTAATCAAAGAAAAGATTTTTTGCAAAAGTTATCTACAAAGCTAATTAGAGAAAACCAATCTGTAGCTATAGAAGACTTGAAAGTAAAGAATATGATGAAGAATAGCAATTTAGCAAAGGCAATAAGCGAAGTATCATGGTTTGAGTTCAGAAGAATGTTAGAATATAAAGCCCAGTG
>NZ_JBTVVN010000105.1:0-635 GCF_054819755.1 Clostridium sp. DL1XJH146 | reverse complement strand
CAATCACCAGCATAAGTATCTGCTGAATATTCTGTTCCATCATCCTCAATTAATGTAAATAGAGCTGTATCTATTGTTGCACTTTCCTTGCCAATATTTTTCACCTTTACCTCAACTATATAGTATTCACCCTGAGCTTCAGAACTTAAGTAATTGGCCTCTAATGTATCTGCCACACTAATTCCCAATGCAGTATACTGAAGCTCTCCAACTTCAACACTATCACCTATATTAAATTGAACATCTTCTGTACAATCTTTTGATGAACTATTATTGGTAGCATTATCATCAGAAGTGCTTCCACTTGCAGCAACTGACTCTGTTTCCCCACTATTTGAAGTAGATGCTCCTCCACTACCTATCATTGCAAATACAACTATTAAAGCTATTACGCTACCAATAACTATAGGCAACTTCTTTTTACTTTTCTTAGATTGCTCCATTTTCAAATTATCATTACTATCATTTTCTCCAAGAGAATTTTCCATTTCTTCAGGCGCTTTTCTAGCAAACATCATAATTGCAACTATTAAAAACAAAATAGCTGACAAAAGTCCTGCAAATGAAATAGAAATAAAAATCCCTATCCCTGAGATTAAAAATCCCCAAGCTGATACTTTTTTATGTTTTTTAAT
>NZ_JBTVVN010000104.1:0-734 GCF_054819755.1 Clostridium sp. DL1XJH146 | reverse complement strand
TTTTTCCAATCTTGACTAATTGATTTACTTACACGATACTCACTAATTACATCACTCACTGCCTCATAATTTAATCTAGTTCCTTCACCATCTGCATTATAGTTAGATGCTCTATCCCTACTTATACCAAATCTTTCAGCTGTAGCAATAGCATCAATATTAGCCCCTAGAAAAATAAATTCCCATCCATATTTTTCTTTCTGCCACTCTATCAATTTCTTGATTTTTTCATAGCTATACTCTTTGCTAGAGTTTTCCATTCCATCAGTTGTAATGATGAATATAACACTATCCGCTTTTTCATCAATGCTTGTATTCCGTTGTACATTAACAATCATATTAACAGTCTTTCCAATAGCATCCAGTAGTGAAGTACAACCTCCAACAAAATACTCATTTTCTGTTATAGGTTGTATCCCTTTAATATTTATTCTGTCATGTAAAAGTTCGTAGTTATCATCGAAAAGTACTGTAGTGACAATGGCTTTCCCCTGCTCTTTTTTTTGTTTCTTAATCATTGCATTGTATCCGCCTATAGTATCTCGCTCTAGTCCTGACATTGAGCCACTCTTATCAAGAATAAATACCACTTCTGTTATATTTGTTTTCATTTTGTTATCCTCCCTTTGTTTTATTAATTAAGGATAACAAATTTTGAATTTAGATTGGTCGCTTTCAAAGCGACAATTATGCACCAAGAAGAGATTGATCATAGTCAAACAAAGCTTCATTAA
>NZ_JBTVVN010000103.1:0-761 GCF_054819755.1 Clostridium sp. DL1XJH146 | reverse complement strand
ATTCCCTCTTTATACTTTGATATTCTCCTGTTTACTCTTTATTTCTTAATATTTCAATTAGTTAATTATATATCTATACAAGCTAATTATATATTATTGAATTTAAACCATAATAAGGATATAGATGTTTTGATTTAATAGACTATAAATATCATAGTTTTTAAAAATCATTTATGAATGCTATACTGGAATCCATTTTAACTACAGTAGTATAAACTCCCACATCTCACTGGATCTATGTCCTTAATTCCTTCGTACTACTTATCTGTAGATGGATGTCGGATTTCGCTGTGCAACGGGGTCTGTGCCCTAAAATTAAGAAATGCTCCGACTAAACCAAGCTATGAATTGTAATTTGTAAATACAATAAAATATATTAAACACTTGTGGATAACTTATAAATAAATCAAATAATAAATATGTTCTTACTCTTATGCTGCCTCATAAATTCTGTTTTGATTAATTGTTTTAGTTACTTCAATTGGATTAAACTCTGAATTTGTTTTAGCCATTCCATACATAATTCTAAGTAGCTTACAACATACTGCAATAAGGGATTGTTTCTTTTTTAAAGGATTGTCTTTCCTCGTAGTGTAGTAATTATGTAACTCTTTAAAAGCATCATTATTTTTCACTAAAGGCAGAGATACTCTAAATAAGTAAGCTCTAAGCCGTTTATTACCCTTTTTGCTTATAGTTGTCTTGCCTTTATGAGTACCAGAACTATTTTCCCTTAAATCAAAACCACATAACGATTGAAG
>NZ_JBTVVN010000102.1:0-780 GCF_054819755.1 Clostridium sp. DL1XJH146 | reverse complement strand
ACCTTCTTTTATACCTTGTTTTATACCTTCTGTCTTAGCACTACTTATCATATTAGCTCTCTCATGTAGTGATTTTTCTCTCGCTTTATATAAAGCTATAGTTTTCTCATCACTACTTAGATATTCTAATCTCTTTTCTACTTTTCTAATATCTGAATCCAATTCCATCAACTCCTCTAATTTTTCTTCTGAAATATCTTTATTAAGGAAAGTCAACCATCTTTGAAGTCTATCTTCTTTCAAATTCTTCTGCTCTAATTTATTGAACTTTGCAATCTCAACAAAGTGTATTTCAACTAAATCTGTAAGCATATAATCTTTCTCTTCGTCTTCCCATAGATGAAATTTACTATGGAATTTTTCTAATTCGATGTATTCAAAATCCATAATATTTATAGTAATAACCTTAGATAAATTCTGATAATCTTCACCCTTGCTAATAGTTTGATTAAATAACCTTCCCCAGTAAAATAAAGTCCTCTTATCCATATTATGTTGATTGGTTAATTGCACCTCAATATCTATTTGTGTTCCATCTTCTGTCTTAGCCCTTACATCAAGTATAGACGTTTTATCATCAATTAATTCTCTAGTCAATTCATTATTATCTATTATTTCTAATGTAACTAACCTATCCCTGTCTTTTCTATCTAAAACTGCATTCAAAAACGCAATTAAATTATCTTTTACTTCATTTTCCCCAAAAAGTTTTTTAAATATAAAATCATTTAATGGCTTCAATCTTTTCATTATATCACTCCTTTCTATATCTATATTATA
>NZ_JBTVVN010000101.1:0-851 GCF_054819755.1 Clostridium sp. DL1XJH146 | reverse complement strand
ACAATGCACAGCATTCCTATATTAAGACTTTTTAAGTGTTGAAAAATAAATATCCTCCTGTTAAAATACGGAGTATCAGCAGTAACTGATCTCTAATTAAAAACAACAGGAGGATGATTTAAAATGTTAATTAATGATAACATAAAAATTATTAAAGAATCAACACTTATTGTAGGAATTGATGTAGCAAAAAATGTTCATTACGCGTCAGCGTCTGATTCAAGAGGAATTCAAGTTGGTAAAACAATTAGTTTTAACAACGATGTAGAAGGTATTAACAATCTTCTAAAGTGGATTAATTCATTAAAGCTTAAGTTCAATAAGTTAGATACTATTATTGGGTTAGAGCCGACAGGCCATTATTGGTTTAATTTACATGACTTTATTGCAGATAACTTTGTTAATACTCAAATTGTCTTAGTTAATCCATGGGACTCCAAATACATGAGAAAACTTAATGGTAACATAAACAAAAAAACAGATAGTATCGACTCAATAGCTATTGCTAGAAGTGTAAAGGATGGAAGGTTTTTCAGGAAATCCTTACATGAAGGCATTTTTGGAGAACTTAAGGATTATATGAGGCTTAGAGAAAAAGAAATTAAATCTAAAACTAGAGTCAAAAACCAAATTACAAGATGGTTAGATATAGCATTTCCTGAGTTTACTAAAGTTTTTAAAGATTGCTTTTGTAATTCTGCTTTAGTATTGCTTGAAAAATACCCAACTCCAAAACATGTTGTTGAGACTGAGGTTGATGACCTTCTTAAAACATTAAGAACCAAAGTTTCTACAAGCGTTGGAAAGAAAAAACTTAACCAATTAAAAAATGCAGCTTCTAAATCTATTGG
>NZ_JBTVVN010000100.1:0-866 GCF_054819755.1 Clostridium sp. DL1XJH146 | reverse complement strand
CTCACGGGCAGGACATCTTTTGCATTTTTCAACATCGAAATAGTATGTAACTGTTTGGTTTTTACTAACATTTTTTTGCCTTGTTTTGCTTTTCTAATTGCTAAATGTCCTGCCGGACAAACATACCTATCTGCATCTTTATTAAACTCAAATTCATCTTCTTTTTTTCTTGTACCTTGTGAGACTGAAGGATTTAACTTTGATATTAAAAGGATATCATTTTCTTTTGCATATTTAATATTTTATTTTTCTGAATAAGCTGCATCAGCTATTATTTCATTGACTTCCATACCAGCTTTCTCACTTTTTTGTATAAGTTTTTGCAATTGTTTACCATCATTTTTTTCACCAGTAGTAATAACTGCACCAGTAATTATTCGCTCTTCACTCATTGCAATATGAGTTTTATAGCCAAAAAATGATGAATCAGAAGTCTTGTGTCCTATTCGAGCATCTGCATCTTTTGAAAGTTGTAATTCCTCAAGATCATCTTTTATTGCTTCGTTTAAATAATTCAACCTTTCTTTAATCTTAGGAATTGGAGCTAATTCAGTTGCTGCTTCAACAACTTTAGAAACATCTTGACAATATTTTATTGTATCTTCAAGAGTTCCGTTTGTAACTTTTTTAGGAAATTTCTCTTTATAATTTTCATTAATTGAATATACTTCTTTTCTTAAAACTTTTGCACGTTCTAACAATACTTCTCGTGCAGATTTTTGATTGTACCTTGCTTTAGTATGCGTAGCATCAACGATAATTGTTTTACTTTGCATAATACCATTCTCTATTGCTAAATGTACTGTTTTAGCAATTAGCATATCCAATAAATTAATATCTTTTAAGCGTAGCTTTCTAAATTTAGT